>JAYSUQ010000208.1:0-9733 GCA_043718985.1 Bacteroidota bacterium
TATGAAATACATCTTTTTAAGTATATTATTATTATTTAATTTGTTTGGTAACGCACAAACCTTAATATTAAACGAGGTTAGTAATGGCCCAAGTGGTAATAAAGAATACATAGAGTTTGTTGTAGCAAGTACTACAGCAACTTATAACTGCAACAACACAACCCCACCATGTATTGATATTAGAGGTTGGATTTATGATGATAATAGTGGCTACCATGGCAGTGCTGGCATTGCTGGTGGTGCAATTCGGTTTTCGCAAAACAGTTTATGGGCTTGCGTGCCATTAGGAAGTATAATTGTTATTTATAATGATGCCGACCTCAACCCCGATATGCCACCAATTGATATTAGTATGGCTGATGGTAATTGTAGAATTATTGCACCAGTAAGTAGTACAACACTTTTCGAAAAAAACACAACCACACCAGGTTCGGCTGCATGTTCTTATCCATCAACAGGATGGACACCAGGTGGCGATATGAGTTATGTAGCAATGGCTAGCGCATCTGATTGCGCTCGTATAGTAAATTTGGCTGGTTGCGAAGTGTTTTCGTTGTGCTATGGTGCAACTAATACATTAAATAATTTGATTTATTTTCCAGCATCAGCTACTAATACGGTGTTTTATTTTAATGGTACAAATCCTATGTTGCAAGCAAATTGGTCGTCGGGTGCGGCAGGCGCATCTACTGTAAATTTTCAAACACCTGGTTTAGCCAATAATGCAACCAATGCGGCTTACATTGCTCAATTTAATAATAATTGCGTTTCCATTAGTTCATTATCAGTTACTGCAACAGGCACTAATGGCATTTGTGGATGTAATGGCTCTTCTAGCGCATTGGCATCAGGCTCTATTGGAGGATACACTTACATTTGGTACGATGCAAACCTAACACCAATTGGGCAAACAAATGCAACAGCTACTAATTTATGTGCGGGTACATACATAGTAAAAGCAACATCAAACATTGGTTGCGAACAAACGGCAACTGTTACTATTGCAAATACTTCATCAAACTCAGTATCTGTAAATTCCGAAACTATTTGCGCAGGTGTAAATACTATTTTAACAGCTACACCATCAACAACTGGAGGCACATTTTTATGGAGCCCTAACGGCGAAACAACACAAACTATAACCGTTAACCCAACTTTGCAAACAAACTATGTAGTTACTTATTCGTTAAACGGATGCGCATCAACCGCTACAAGTACAATTAATATAAAACCAATACCAACTTTAACTTTAAGCGCATCATCAAACACAATTTGCCCAAATGCTACAGCTACGTTAACAGCTAGTGGTGGCACACTGCCTTATACTTGGAGTAATAATGCAAGTAACACAACATCTGTTAACATTACTAATGGCGGTGTAACCACTGTATTTTACACTAATAATTGCGGAAATATTGACACTAAAAGTATTACAGTAACCGTTGCTTTACTTAATGCATCAATACTAGCAAACCCTACAACTGGCATTAAACCTTTAGTAGTGGCGTTTAGTAATAATAGTTCGGCATTGGCAACAACTTACACATGGGTTGCAAATAATACAATAGCTAATACTCAAACATTAGCCTTGCAAACATATACTTTAGAGGGAACATATATTGCCTATTTAACCGTTACTGATGGCTTTTGTTTTGATACTGATTCGGTACAAATTATTGTTTTAAAAGAAGAGCAACCTTTAATTATACCAAACGTATTTACGCCAAATGGCGATGGTATAAACGATTTGTTTAAAATAAGTGGTATTAATAGCAATAGTAATTTTAATTGCACAATTTTTGATCGTTGGGGTTTAAAATTATATGATTGGAGCGATGTGACAAAAGGTTGGGATGGTAAAACAAACGGCAAACTTTGCAATGATGGCACTTATTTTTATGTTTTAAATTTTACTGATAACACTAATAACGAAATAAAAAAACAAGGCAACTTAAATTTATTTAAATAAAACAACACCTCTAATTTATTTGATGCAATAAACAAACAATACCCTTTTATTAAACGTGGAAAAACAAAAAACAAAAATTATGAAACAACTACTTAAATTTTTATTTGTACTAACATTTTACAGCAATGCTATTGGACAAGTAATTTACCAACACGCTTTTGGCACATCTACCTTTAGTGCCGTTAACCCTTACACGGTTACACCAAATGCTATTGATGTGAATTTAAACAGTTCGCAATGGCAAACTTCTTATGCACCAGGTTACTCATCGGTTGCAGGTGCAACAGGTTTGGCTTTAAACATAACTAACTCGGGTGGTACGCCAACTTATAGTTTAAGTTTTAATGTTGCTGCGGGTTTTAATTGCGATATATCTGCCTTTAGTTTTTGGCGACAAAGAAGTGCCGCAGGCGCACAAAACTGGACGTTAACCGTAAACGGTGTAACACAAATAGGAGTTGGTACGGTACCAACTGTTGGTGTTAACACAGGAACGGTTTCGGTTGCTAGTGCTGCAAATAATTTATCAGGAAATGTAATTGTTGTATTAAAATTAGGTGGAGCTACAAGTACAGGCTCGTTTAGGTTAGATGATTTTATATTGTATGGTTCTGTTTATCCAATTTCGGGTTGCTCAACTCCAACTTTGCAAGCAAGTTCATTTGGTACATCGGGTGTAGGTAACAACTCGGGAGTAGTTAGTTGGGTGCCAGGCAGTGGTGGTAATGTTATTGTAGTTGCCCGCCAAGGCTCGCCAGTAGTGGTAATACCTACTGCGGGTAATAACTACACTGCTAACAGCGGTTTTGCATTAGGCCAACAAATTGGAGCGGGTAACTATGTTGTTTATAATGGATCGGGTACATTTGTTAATGTAACAGGATTAAATGCTGCTACAAATTATTATTTTGCAGTATTTGAATACACTGTTAACGCTGGTAGCCCTTGTTATTTAACACCTGCCGAAACGGGGAGTTTAACAACTACTGGTACATCTTACGGATTACAAATGCGAAGTATTTTAGCTGATGCGTGTAACGGCGCTGGAGTTGGGGTTAGTGTATCTGAACCATACAACGAAATGATATTTTTTAAAACAGGTTCGGGCTCTATTCCAATTTCTCAAATTTCGATAGCTGGGCGTGGGGGCACAGGAACTTTTCAGGCAAACAAATGGCCTAATGCTGCACAAATTTGGCATGGCTTAGTTCAAAATGCAAACACAGCAGCTAAAACAGCCTCATTAAATAGTACAATTATTGGTTGCGGCTTTATAAGAGAGCCTGTAAGTGGCATTATACCTGCAAATTCGGATGTTATAATGGTTACAAGTCAGTATTTAAATACAACCTACAATTCGTTTACAAACTTAAACGATTCTATTTATATTGTTTATCAAGATACCGTATCTGATGCTGTACAAGGTCATTTTTTAAATTGGAATGCAACATCAACCACACGTGGTTTAATTATTTTTGATAACGCAAACAATTATTCTGATACTGTTTTTTATGACGCAAATTTATTAATTAATCAAAATGGGTTATACGGAGGCACAACTGCAATACAAAATGGAGCTACAATAGAGTATAATACTGCGGGTAACGCTACTTATGTTAATAGAGGTTGCCAAGCGCCATACATACCATTAAGTGTAGACGCTACTTTTGTTACAAATAATATTATTTGTAAAAACACAACGGCAGCGGTTACTGCAACAACAAGCGGTACTTTTAACTCGGTTACTTGGAGCGGCGGAGCGGGTAGTTATTTAAATAACTCGGTTTTAACAACAACTTATACACCTGGCGCTACCGAAACAGGAACGGTTATGTTATACTGCAACATTACTAACAGTTGCCCTCCTAATTTTATTACTACTAAAGATAGTATGATATTAACTATTAACGATTTTTCGCAACCCGTAGTTGCCTCAACAACCCCAACATTATGTACCGCAAATGTTGCAACATTATCGTATAGTTTAACTAATAATGCATTGGTTGGTACGCATACACAAACTTGGTTGCCATCAAACAATACCGCATTAACACAAACAGTTAATACAGCGGGTATTTATACAGTAAGTGTAAATAATATTTGTGGTACTGTTAGTAATACTATTCAAATAACATCTATACCAAATGTATCGGTATCAATTGCTGCAACAACATCATCAGCTTGCGCGCCAAATTCAATTACTTTAACGGCAACATCAAACGTTAACACTTATACTTGGAGTACTGCAAGTAATACTAATGTTGCGGTTACTAATACTTTAGATGTTAGCGCATCGGGCACCTATAGTGTGAAAAGTAGTAATGCATGTAATACAGATGTTGCTATGCAAGTTATTACAATTGCGCCATTACCAACTGTTAGTGTATCGCAAAGCAGTGTAGGCGTTTGTAATGGTAACTCGGCTTTAATTACAGCAAGTGCCAACACTACAGTTACATATACCTGGGCTAGTTCATCAAACACAAACATAGCTACAACAAATACCATATCGTTAAGTGCAAGTGGTATTTATACAGTTACCGCATCAAACGAGTGTGCATCATCAAGTAAAACTGTTGAGGTTGTTGCAGGCGCATCTCCAGCAATAAGTATCTCCAGCACATCAAATAATATTTGCCCTGCTACAACCGCCACATTAATGTTAAGTGGAAGTACTGGCACAGTAACATGGAGCGGTAGTTTAGGTTCGGCAACAACTGCAACAATAAATTCGGCGGGTATTTATAGTGTATCGTTAACTAATAGTTGTGGTACCGGTACTGCTAATATTACAATAGGCTCAACCCTAAAACCAACAGTAACCGCAAATGCAACTGCTACATTATTATGCGATGGTGCAACAACAACTATTACAGCTAATAGTAATATTAATGATTACAATTGGAGTAATGGGTTAGGAACCGCATCAACCGTAACTGTAAATACGGCTGGTACTTATACAGTATATTCTACAAACCAATGCGGTAAAGATTCGGCTCAAGTTACTATTAGTACAAATACAACTCCTAATTTTACAATAACAGCTAGTAGCACAACGTTATGCGCGGGTTCAAGTGCAACCTTATCTATACCAACAACTACAAATGCTATATTATGGAGTGTAACTAATCAAACTTTAGCAACCATAATAGTATTGCCAACAATTACTACTGTTTATACGGTAACGGTATCTAATAATTGTGGCAATTTTAGTCAGTCGCATACAATAAATGTTACACAAATACCAATAATAGCGGTTACACCAACGGTGGCAAATATTTGTCCTGGTTCATCAATTACGTTAATGGCTACATCAAACGAAACGGTTTCGCCTTATGAATGGAATAACAGTACTGGCACATTAGCAAGTGTAACAAATACATTATCGGTTAATGTTACAGATGTGTACTCGGTTTCTATTACAAATGCATGTGGTATTGCAACAGCCGCATCTAGTATAAGTGTTGGTGGTATAATAACCTTAGCCGCTTCAGCATCACCATCTACTTTAATATGTAATGGTGTTTCGGTATTAGTTACTGCAAGTGGTGCAACATCTAATTTATTTAATTGGACAAATGGTACAACTTCATTTAATACAGTTGTTGATAATGCTCCGTTTACGAGTGCAGGTAATTACACGGTAACATCTACAACAGGTTGCGGCACTGTGGCGGCTACCTTTACATTAGGTGCAGATGCAACACCAACTATTAATGTTATACCAACAACAATACTGTTGTGTAACGGTTCGTCGGTTAATTTAATTGCAAGTAGCACTTCAACAAATAATACATATAGTTGGTTTAATTTTGCTAATACAACCGCAACATTAAGTAATGTAACTGTTGCAGGTAATTATACTGTAACATCAACAAATGGTTGTGGTATTGGTACAGCAAGTGCATTAGTAACCACAGGAGCAACACCTACAATAAGTATTGCTGCACCAAGTGTTACCATGTGTAATAATGCAGGTATTGTTTTAACGGCAACAAGTACGGCTAATGTTTATAATTGGAATCCGAATAGTGTTATAACCAATACTACATTAGCAATGTTTGCTGGCGATTATGTAATCACAAGTACTAATGGTTGTGGTATCGATAGTAAAACAATTACTGTTGTAAACGAAAACTCACCAGTTTTAACAGTAAATACAACTAATACCACAGTTTGTAATGGCACAACGGCTTTGCTAACAGCTACAAGTTCGGTTAATAGCTATACTTGGGCTAATACAAGCAATTTTACTCCAACGTTAGTAGTTACTACCTCGGGTATTTATACCATACAATCGCAAAATAGTTGTGGTTTATCAACTAAAACAATAACAGTTAATTTTCAAACAACACCCACGTTAAATATTTTGGCATCGTCGCAAACTATTTGCCCAGGCAGCTTAGCAACCTTAACAGTAGTTGGCGGCACCGGGCCTTATAATTGGTCAAACACAACCAATACTGGCTCGGTAATTACAACAGATGCAAATACTATTATTGTAACACAAGCTAATGGTAGCTGTCCAGTTTCTGTAACGCAAATTGTAATTAGTAATGCAAATATTGCATCTAATTTTAGCTTAACGCCAAACACTGGTTTAAACCCACTTGATGTTAATTTTACAAACCTAAGTACAGGCGCTACATCGTATACGTGGAACTATGGCAACACAAATACTGCAACTACATTTACGGCTGCACAACAAACTTATACTGCTGTTGGCTTTTACACCATATCATTAACAGTATCTAACGGAGTTTGTACTAGCGTTGTTAGTACGCAAACACTATTAGTAACTGAGCCTGAGCCTGAGTTAGTAGTGCCTAATGTATTTACCCCAAATGGTGATAATGTAAACGAAGTATTTAAAGTAACGCCAATTAAAACTAAAGATTTTAAATGTGTTATTTACAACAGATGGGGAGCTCAGTTATTTGCCTTTAGCGATATAAAAGCGGGTTGGGATGGGAAATTAGGTGGTAATGATGTACCCGATGGAACCTATTTTTATTTAATAACCGCAACCGATATTAATGATGTTAAAATAGAAAAACAAGGCAGCTTTTTGTTAGCTAGGTAACACAAAAATAATTTTAAACTAATAGATAAAGACTTTAAAAAAAGAAGCTTTAATTAGCTTCTTTTTTTGTCGGACATCAATGGTTATAAATACTTAAAATTTTCAAAATCTGTTTGTGCTTGTTTATAATCATTGGGTATACCAATATCTATAAAATAGCCTTTATAGGTAAAGCCACATAAATTTAATTTTGTTACATGCGCTTCAAAAAAATCTTTTTCAATCGAAAAAACAGTATTGCTTTTAGTGGCATTTAAAAACGATGTGTTATTTATGATATAAACACCTCCGTTAATTAATCCAGCGTTTTCTGTATCATTTTTTTCTTTAAATGAAGTAATTATATTTTTCAAAGCCAGCTCAATGGTGCCGTATCGCGAGGCATTGTTAACATTACGTAATGCCAGCGAGTGTGTTGCTTTTAGTGCTATGTGTTGTTTGTAGTAATCTGTAATGTTAACATCAAAAAAACTATCGCCATTTAATACTAACACATTTTTTGTTTTACATTTTTGTAATGCTAATCGTATGCCACCGCCAGTGCCTAAAGGTTTTGCCTCATTAGCGTATGTTATGGTTATGCCTTGGCATTCATCTTTATAATAATCGCTAATTTTATGTGCTAAATAACCTGTAGATAAAACAACATGTTTAATGCCATAATATTTTAAGTAAGCAAAAACATAATTTAAAAAAGGCTTATTATTTATTGGCGCCATTGGTTTGGGCACATCATTAACAACAGTTTGCAAACGTGAGCCAAAGCCTCCAGCTAATATTACTGCTTCGGTTAACATTAAGGTTTCGGAAACAATTCTATTTCAATTAATTCGCAAATGGTATGGCCTATAATCATGTGGCACTCTTGTATGCGAGGCGTATCTTTACTTGGTATGTTAATTAAATATTTAGCAGCATCTTTCATTTTACCTCCAGTTTCGCCTGTAAAGGCAATGGTTATCATCCCAATTTTGTTGGCTTCTTCTAATGCTAATAAAACATTTTGCGAGTTGCCACTAGTTGATAATCCAAACAATACATCGCCTTTGCGCCCCATAGCTTTAACTAATCGGCTATATATTACATCATAACTATAATCGTTAGCAACTGCTGTAGTATAACTTGTGTTAACATGTAAGGCATCGCTAAACAATGGAGGCCTATCGTAATAAAACCTGCCGCTTAACTCGGCTGCTAAGTGTTGGCTATCGGCTGCCGAGCCACCATTACCAGCCCATAATACTTTGCCATCATTTTTATAACAGGTAACAATATCTTTAACAATGTGTTGAACCGAAGTTAATATAACATCATCATTTAATAATTTTGTTTTTAAATCGATAGATGCTTGTAGGCGTGCTTTTAATAGTTGTTTATGCATAATTAAATGTAATAATTATTTTAATTAAAAAAATGAAATGGTGTAATTGCAGTTAAATTCTTTTTTTGATTGAAGTGTTATAATACCAAATTTTTCATTTAAATTATTGTTTGTGTTTTCAAAATCGGCAATGCCAAACCAGGGTTCAAGGCATACAAATTTTTTGGTTTTTTTTTTGCTCCAAATGCCATAGTAAGGCCAGTTTTTAGAAGTTAAACATACACCGTGTTTAGTTTTTTTTGAGATTAATGTTAGTTCGTTAATTTGATTATTGCAAAATACAAGGGCGTCGTTATTAAATAAATTTTCTGAAATTGTTGTTTTATTATCAGTTAAATTTAGTTCGGTTGTATTATTTGAAATTAAACCATTTTTTATTTTATTGGTTATCAGTTTTTCTGAACCAGAAAACTGTAACTCATAATCTTCAAAATTTTCGGTAGGGATTAATGGGCAGTTAAATGCTGGATGTGCACCAACCGAAAAATAAATAGTTTGTGTATCTGTATTTGTAATTTGATATGTTACCTCAATTTTATTTTTGATAAGGGCATAAATAACTTTAAAGCTAAATTTAAACGGATAATTTTTTAAAGTTGTTTCGTTTTCGGTTAATTCGAGTATTAGTTTAGTGTCGGTTTTTGATATTAATTTAAATTCATTATCGCGCGCAAAGCCATGTTGCGGTAAGGTGTAAGTTGTATTATTAAAGCTATAAGTATCGTTTTTTAGTTTGCCTACAATAGGGAATAAATTAGGTGCATGGCGAGCCCAAATAGTTTCATCGGCTTGCCAAATATATTCTATTGCATTATTATTTGAAATTACAGAGCATAATTCGGCTCCAATTTTTTTAATTTTTATGTTTAAAAAATTATTGTTTAGTTCAAGCATGTTATTAGTTATAAAGATATAACGCCTTTTATTTCGGCAGCTTTTTCGTAAATAGTAATAATCTCATCAACACTTAACACAACTTGCCTAATGGTTATGCTTATGTAATTTCCTTTTGATGATTGTGTTTGTTTTATATCAGCATCATTATCAAATAGAGCTTCAACTAATGCCATTGCTTTATTATCGGCTTTAATAATAAATTTAAACATATATACGTGCGGAAAATTTTCAATGTTTTCTGTTAGTTTTAAACGTAAATCGTTAAACAGTGGGTTACTCATTTGTAGTAATGATTTATAAATTATTATTTTTTTAGTTTTTTTTCGTCTCTATTTTGTTTAGCCTTTCTCACAACTATCCGAAAGTTAACAAAAAAATAAATGCCTGTGAAAAGCATATTTTT
>JAYSUQ010000209.1:0-31260 GCA_043718985.1 Bacteroidota bacterium
CCATATCCTAATGGCACACCAAAACGTTGCGAATTACCTACAACACAATCGGCACCCCACTCGCCTGGAGGAGTTAATAAGGCTAGTGCTAACAAATCCGTTGCTACAACAACTTGTATTTCCTTAGAGTGTGCATTATCAACAAACGCTTTGTAATCGTTTGCTTCGCCATTAATATCTGGGTACTGAATTAAAGCCCCGAAAAAAGAATCATCCAATAACACTGTGTTTGTGTCACCAATTACTAATTCAATTCCGTAAGGCAAGGCACGGGTTCTAACAACATCAATAGTTTGAGGAAATACAGTATTACTTACAAAAAATTTATTACCTCCATTAGCAATTTTAGTTTTGCTACGGTTACTATAAAACATAAATAACGCTTCGGCCGCTGCAGTTGCCTCATCTAATAAAGATGCATTTGCAATGGGCATAGCTGTTAAATCCATTACCATAGTTTGAAAATTTAAAATAGCTTCTAAACGACCTTGTGCAATTTCGGCTTGGTAAGGTGTGTATGCAGTGTACCAACCTGGGTTTTCTAAAATATTACGCTGTATAACAGCAGGTAAAATGTTGTTGTAGTATCCTAAACCTATATATGTACGAAATACTTTGTTTTTTTTACCCAACGCTTTTAAATGCTTTGCGTATTGATACTCGCTTAATGCTGGTGCAACTTGTAATGGTTTAGCTAAACGAATACCCTCTGGTACTGTTTGAGTTATTAATTCATCAACAGATGCAACGCCAATTTTAGCAAGCATTTGTTTAACTTCACTTTCACGTGGACCGTTATGACGGGAAACAAATTTATCAGTAGTCATATATAATTTATTTATTGTTTTTAGTTGTTATATGGTTTAGTCAAGTTATTTAAATAAGTTTAGCAAAATGAAAACTTGACTATTTCATATATAATTTTTAAGAGATGCTAAATTTAACAAAAAACTTAGCCTTTATAAAACGTATTTTTCAACCGATTGTTTATAACAATTGATGTGTAATAAGTTGGTAAAACAATAAAAATTATTTTAGTTTATGGAAATTGTATTGAGTTAACAGACAAAAGAAAAAAGCATAAAAAATAAATCCTGCCTGTGACTGAAGCATTGATTCGACAAGGAAATTAAAAATCATTAGCAGGCTAAACAACAATAAGATATAGTTTTTTTTAAAGTAACCATAAATAACTGCACCAAAGGTTAAAAGTAATAATAAGGCAACGCCTATAATACCTGTGCCAATAAACGTTTGAAAAAACTGATTATGAGCATTTAATTTTTTGTGTAATGCACCAGTCAATCCTTCGTGTTCGTAGGCTGAAACTAATTTATCGTTAGCATCGCCAGCTGTTGTACCAAATAAAAAATTATTTTCAATCAATTTAACCGATTCTTTCCATATTAAAATACGAACAGCCGTACTTTCTGCATCTGTTTTATCAATCGATTCAACAGAGGATGTTACTTTAATCGCTTGCTTTATTCTATCAAAAGGTGCTGGAAATAATTTATAAGCTAACGTAATTGAAATTATTAAACCTAAAACCAAGCCTATAATTATTTTTTTGTAACCCTTATTAAATAAAATAACACTAAAAGTTAATGGTAATAATAAAGAAGCGGTAATTAAACCCATTTTAGAGGAACATAAAAAAATAGACGTTAAAAATATAACAGAAATAAAAGCAATTTTAAAATTTAGGTAAGATAAATGAGCTAACCATTTTGAATAAAATAATAAAATAATTAATTGAGCAAAAACCAAGTACATTGCAAAATAACTTGGATGCATAAAATAACTGAATTCTGTATAAAAAAAAGCATTAAAATTTTGAAATAAATACAAATAAAAAGCTCTAAAAATGTTAATTGTAGCGGCTAATATACAGCCTGAAACAAAAGATATAATTATTTTTTTTACTTGTAAATCATTATATCGAGAAGCAAATATGAGAATAGGAAAAGCTAAAAAACTCAGTTTTATTTCAATAGCATTTAATGCGCAATTTTTATTTAAGGAGAAAAAATAACCAATTGTATGTATTAAAAAAAAACTTAATAATACGCCGCTCCATTTATTATGTATTATTTTTTTTAATCCACTTGCTACATCATTAAAGGCAAAAAAACAAACAATCCAAACTATTATAAAAATGGCGTAGTTGATGCCAAATGGCAAAAAAAATGCAACCAGCAAAGGTAAATTATACCCAAAGTTAAGATATATACTTTTAATTTTTGCCAGCATACTTTACTAATTCTTGATAAAAATTTTGAGCAATGGTGTTTCTATTAAAATTTTGTTCAGCATAGCTTCTGCCTTTTTCGCCCAACTGTTTTCTTAAAGTAGAATTATTGAATAACAATAAAATATTCTTCACTAAATCATCTACATTTTCAGGTTCCGAGTACAAAGCACATTTTCCTTGATTAACAAACAATTCACGAGCTTCGCCATCAACCGCTAGTATAACAGGTTTTTTCATTGCTAAGTTCTCAAATATTTTAGAAGGTATTGCTCCTAAAAACAATTCTAATTTTCGTAAAGGAATAATAGATACATCACTTGCCTGAATTATTGATGGCATCTGCATTTTAGAAACCGCATCAAAAAAATAAACGTTAGTTAATTGTTTTTCTGTTTGTATAGCTTGTAATTTTTCTTTTTCTGGTCCGCTACCTAATAATATAAATTTAATGTGTTTAAACTCTGTTTGCTGAGCTTGCCGAAGCATTACTTTTTCGGCAGCTGATAATATAATTTCTAAGCCTTGTGCTAAACCAATAATACCGGCATATAAAAACAAAATATCATTATCGGTAAAACCATTTTCTATTCTCCAATTGCCCTTTACCGTTAAGGGATTATAGTAAGAAACATCTACACCATTTGGCAACCAATACGTTTTTACTTCAGAAAATCGTTCGGTAATGTTTTTACAAATACCTTGTGTTTGACCTGTTACTAAAACAGATTTGCTATATAATTTTGCCTCTAAATTATAGGCTAGTTTTAACATCCATTTATTAGTTACAACGCCTAATTTTTCTGCACTTTCGGGCCATAAATCAGATACATTAAAAATCAGCTTAGCCTTCTTTTTTCGTTTTAAATATAAGGCTGAGTAACCCAAAAATAAGGGTGGCGATTCGCACATTATTACATCAACATCTCCAATTTTATTTTTACCTACCTGAGCAGAAGAATATACAAATGAAAAATAATTTAATAAACGCTGAATAATTGATTTGCTTTTGGGTAAATAAATAGAAGATCTGTGAACAGGAATACCCTCTATTTCTTCATATAAATAATTTTTATCTTCATATCCATTATAAATTTTCATTTGAGGATAATTAGGCATAGCAGTTAAAACTGTAACATCAACTCCTATTTTTTTTAAACGCACAGCTAACTCAAACAAACGATTTTGAGGAGCACCAACTTCGGGTGGAAAATATTGTGTAAGTATTAAAAGTTTCAAGTTTCTTGTTATTGGTTGTTTGATGTTGTTTCGTTTAATTTTTATTCATTGTCACATTATCTCATTGTCGAATTTTCTAATTCCAAAATAGCTTGTTTAAAATTTATGAATTCTATTTTTTGACTCACTAAATATTCTATCAACCACACATACCAATCTTTCCATGTTTTATGAGCATCCGAAAAATAACGATCATGAAAATCTATTCCTAAATAAGGTAATTTTAAATCTGATACTTTATCAATTATTTTTTTTGTTTCGTTACAACTTTGGGTAAAATTTTTACTTTGCCATTGTTTAGGTTTTTCAATAACGTAACCATCCATTATTTGAAAAGGAAATTCCCACATCGAGCCAATTTTATAAGGTGCTTTAAAACTCATTTCACTACTATCAAAAGCATAGCCTGCTTTAGCCATATTAGTAAATGTTTGCTCGTTGGTTCTAATGTAATGCATACGAGTACCAAAAACAGGTTGCTTAGAAACATCTTTAAATAAACAATACTCTGCATTTATTTTTTCAAAATTCTGAAACTCAATGCCGTGTATATTTACATCGCAGCCCATTGCAAAAAGTTTATGTATCCAATAAGCTGATTGTTTTTGAGAATAAGCCAGCCCTACTCCGTTATTTACGCCAATAAAATAAGTTGTTGGTACGTTATGCTTGGCATTAAATTCGTGCAAGGCTTCAATGTGTTGCCATTTATTTTTAAAAACATCTTTATAACGATGATGCATTTCGGTAAATGAAATTTTACCCGAAAACAATTCAATATAACTTCTAATAAAATATTTAGGAACAATTAAATCTTTCAGATAATGTTCTGATAAAGTTAGATGGTCTATATCGTGAGAAACAATTGCTTTCATTAAAACTTAAAAATAAGGAAAAGAAATAGTTAAAATTTATTTTTTAATAATTTAATTAACCAAGGTAATTTATTAATTTTTAGCATTTTATAATTAAATGGACTACCGCCAAACCCTTTATAAAAAGTTGCCAAACTTAGTTTTGAACCGCCTCCAAAATCAAACACATTTGATGTATTTTTAAAATGATTAATTGCATAGCTGGTTAACAAATGCATGCTTCCCGAATTTTCAGATTTATCAAAATTAGTACCTTTTAAATAAACGGTGTGTTTACCATTGCTTATAAAATGTGCCATTGCCTTAATGTTGTTGTTACCATCAACTACTTTAAACGATTGTAACGTTTTACTAGTTAAGGCAGATTGTAATAAATTGTTAAATAAAGAAATGCTATTTTTTGATAAATTTAACTGCTTTGATAAAAAGGGGTTTAAATATGTTGCAGATAAATTTAATATTTCGTTATGGGCAATTGTTTCAAATTTTAAACCAAGCTCCAAAGCTTTATTAACATTACGTTTGGTGTTTTGATTTTGTTTAAATTCATTTTTATAATCAATTATATAAGTAGTTTTAGGTAAGCTAAACTCATTAGTAATACTATTTGATGCATTTAATTCTATTTCAATTAATTTAAAATTTATGGTTAAGTAATCAAAAATCGATTGCTCAATTTCAATATTAACTTTACCAAATAATCCTAACTGCGGTGTAAATGGGGGTTGATGTAAATATGCTATTCCTAGTTTATTTTTTTGAGTAATAGGGAAAACAGATTCGTAATTGCCAACAATTAAGGCATCCCAATTTGGGCAAGTTGCATTTAAATAAAATGATTGGGCAAACACTAATGGAAATTGAGATGATAAAATAGTATGGTCCCATTTATCAAAATCAATATCATGATGTTTTATGTATTGTAAATTAATCATGTATTGAAAAAGTTGAAAAGGTATGACCTTGTTTTTTAGAGCAAATAATAAATTTTTCTAACTCCAAAAACGAATAAGGTGCTAATGATTTTGGATGGCTCAATACCGTAAAATAAGTAAAGTTTTGTTTTTTGGCTTGGTTTAAATTTAACATCAAACGCGATGCAAAAAAACCATCGGCACACGCAAAATGATTTGTCCTTTTATAAAAATGTTTATATATGCGTTTTTTATCTACTAACCAATTACCATCGCCAACAGGTTTATACTTTGCAGCATTTGTCTTCATTTTAAAATATAAATTCCAATAAAAAAAAGGCCATATTACATCTGGCGTTGTAGGCATCTCAAAAAAACTACCGTCTTTAACTTCAATACAAGGGTCGTTTTCAAAATGCCAACTATCTATTTTTTTTGCTGTTGTAAAATTATATGAGTGTGCTGGCGATAAATGCAACCCATTGTAATAAACTGTGCTATCTATAAAAATATTATTTTTTTGAAGTGCTTTTTTTATTGCATTAAATGGCTGAATGCACCAACCACCTGCACGGTAAGATTTACAAGATTTTTGTGTTATTTCTATTATTGCGTGATGGTATTTTGTAACAATTTCTTCAATTTCAATATCGCTAAAACTGGCTAACTTATAGCGCGTTGTATTTATTTGCCACGTATCGTCTTTATAAATACTGTCTTCCCAATGAGGATGAATGTGTAATCCAATTTCGTGACCTAAAGTAATAAGTTGTTTTAATTGATTGCAAATTTTCTCGTAATCATTTTTACAATTAATGTTATTGCTGTTATTTTTTAATTGTAATAGATAACCAGCGTCAACAAAAAAAATTAAAGGCACTTGGTGTTTAGTAGCAATATTAATTAATTGCTGAGTTGGCATTAATAAACAATTAGTTGCAGTACCCGAATTGGAACCAAAAAACAATTCATAATCAAATGTTAAATGTATTTGCATGTTTAATTTCCGTTTGGGGTATATAATGTTATTCCTTTATTAATATAATTTTTAAGCATCCATGCATGCATTTTGTCAACTTCAATTACATAACACGTTGTTAAACCAATGTTAACTGTTTTCATAAAACCTGCATCGGTAAATGGTTTTATAAATGCATTACAATTTCTTTTTTTAGAAAAAATAGGGTCATGTACTTTTGTTTGCATTGTTTTATTATTGCCAAATTCATCAATTAAATTACAATTAAATATGGTTTGATGATATACTGGAAACTTAAAATCAGCAACTGCATCTTCTAACGTATGAAAATTTGTTAAGCTATTTAAATCAACACCCATTAAAACTATTTTAGCTTTTAACATAACTAATTTATAAAATGGGCTATAATTATTATAAGGTGTTAATTGATTAAAATGTGTGCTAGTAATTTCATCGGCCAGCAAACCAAAAGCACAAACCGAATCAGTTGGATGTAAACTACGTTTCACATCACTCATATTTCGAAATACTTCGGTAACTATGCCCATTTTAGATGGAGTTTGATTAACATTAAATACAGGATTTGTTTTTAAAAAATTGTAATTAAAACCTATTGCAGGAAACGATGGCATAACTAAAGTTCCACTATTTGCGAGTATTGATTTAAAGGCATTAATAACAGCTAGGGCTCCACCTTGCACAAACCCAATTTTGCTTAAACTTGAGTGTAACATAACAACACTACCCTCGTTAATACCCGCTAACATAAGTTGTTGCACTAAATTAGTTTGAGTAACAATATTGTTTTTAACAATGAGTTTTTCTCGTTTAATTAATCGTTTTTTTTTATTGATTTTTTTATAAAATTCAATAAATACTTTAGGTAATATTTTTAATAGTAGTTTTCGCAAAATTATAAAGTTAAAATATTTCGCGTTTTTTAAACTTTAATAAAATTTCTAAAGGCAAACTTGCTTTGTTTACAGTAAAATAAGGAACTAATGTTGGCCCAAAACTTCTAAAAAATTTTTCAACTCCTTTTAGCATCGAACCTTCAAAATCAAAAGTATTACATCCTAGCTCTTTTGCTTTTTCGATACTTTTTTGAACTAATAAATTATTAATGCCTTGCACTCCCGATTTTTTATTAATGCCGCCTAGTAAGTAATAACACGTGTTTTTATCGAACACACAAAATACATTTCCTAATAGTTCGTTGTTTTTATAAGCTGATACTGAAAAAGAATTCGTGTTATCCGAAAACTTAGTAAACACATTTTTTAATTCTGTTTCATAAATATTAGCGTCGGTTGTATTTAAAGAATTTACAAAGTATTGATATAACTCTTCTTTACTTAACGTGTTTTCTGTAACAACAACATCTTCTTTAATCGCTTTATTAATTACATTACGGTTTTTTGAATCAAAATTAGATTTAATATCTTCTATTGTTTTTTCAAGATTAATGCGATAGGTATAGTTAGGAATAACTTTATACTTTTTCCAAATAAAGGGCTGAAAATCAATAATAGCAGAAGGGAATGCTAATACCGTTAATGCACTTTTTTTGTTAGTAAAAAAATCGCAAACCTCATTCATCACTTCTTTAGAAAAGTTGTTGATGGACGAGTAATTCTTACTATCAGATATGTAAAACAAACCACAATGCGGTGTGTAGGGCGGTAATTTTAAAAACGTGAAGCCATATTTTTTTGTACTTAAAAAGTAAAAACCTCCAATTAATTGGTGTTCATCTTTATAAATTCCTATTAACGTTAAAGCATTTCCATAAACAGATAACCATTTTTTACTGGCAAATACGCCAATAGCAGGCTCTGCTTTTTCGCAAAATACATCTAGATTATCAATGGGTTTTAAAATCACGCTTTTTTATTTTTTGCAATTAATTTTTTATACGTTAATACAACTTCATTCATGTTTGTATCCCAGTTTGCAATTGCATTAATTTTATTTAAGTTTTGAGGTACAGCAATTAATTGCATTTTTTCATAATTATTATAGGCAAATATTAATTCTTGTGTTAAAGAGTCAATATCATTACAATTTACTAACATTCCATTTACCCTGTGCTCTATCCAAATTTTATTTGCATCAATATTTGTTGCTAAACATAATGCGCCGCAAGCCATAGCCTCAGCTAAAGATATGCTATTACCATCAGATAAAGATACTGAAACATAAAGATGAGCACTTTTTAAAATATTAATAATTCCATTTTCATTTTGCATACCAATAAATGAAACATCATTACTAATATTTAATTTTTTGCTTAATTCAATATACGATTCGGTTAAAGTACCTTCGCCTGCTAAAATTAATTTAGCATTTGGTATTTTGTTTTTTGTTTTAGCAAATGCTTGTAATAAATGAGGTATGTTATAAATAGGTTCGTGATTTCGTGTGCTAACAATTATAAACTCGTTATCAGAAATAGTTTTATTATTTAAATTAAATTTTTTGGTATCAAGTCCTGTATATAAAACGCTAACTTTATTCATATCGGCGCCAATTTTTTTTACAGCATCGTTCATATGTGGCGCTAATGTATTAATCCAATCTGCTTTTTTAAATGCAAATCGTAATAACAATTTATATATGATTGATTGCTGCCCACTAATAAGTACGTCGGTGCCTAAAGGAGTAATAACGTAGGGATGAAAACCACATAAAGCGCCCGTAACACCATAACTAGTTGCATATAAAGCATGAAAAATATCGGGGTTTATTTGTTTAACAATTTTACGTACTTCAAAAAATTTAAGTAATAGTTTCCAATTACCACCTTTAATACTAACGCCTTTGTTACTAACAAAGTGGGTTATTACGCCATTAATTTTAGCATCTTTAAAGGTAATTAGATGAACTTCATATTTTAAATCGACAAAATAACCACACCAATTTTGTATGTGATTGCTAGTTGCGTCTGAAAAAAAACAAATTTTCATAATTAAAATAATGTATTAATTTATGAAATAAATTAATACATAAAATAAATTTATAAAATAGTTACGCAATCAAAAATGTTAATCGCCAATTAAAAATGCAATCTTCGAAACGAATAGTAAAATTGAAAAATCAGCTCAATTTTAATTTTAAAATCAACTAAACATGTTTTTCGGATTTCTGATTTATAAAATATAATTAACCCTTTTTTTATTCCAAAAAAATTTATGCAAAGTCTTAAATATCGTTCCAAAATAATTTTATGAAAATAATTTAAGTCGTAATGCAATTTTGATTTATTGTGGGTAATGAGTTTATTTAACCAGTTAGTTGCATTATCAAAATCAACTGTATTCCATTTTTTTTCGCCATTAGCTATCATATTATGAAGTTGTAATTCATAAGTATTGGGCGTAATTCCAAAATTAATGAGTTCCTGATTACGAATCAAATTTAACGTGTTAGTTTTTAAATTTGAAGTACTTTGTGTGCTAGTAATTTGTTGTTGATGAACTCGGTAGTTTAATAAAGGCTTTGGTAAATTTACAACATCGCCAAACTTTAAAATATCTATCCATAACTGATAATCTTCGGCATGTGTGTGATTTTGAGAATATTTAATTTGATGTTTTTTTAAAATATCATTTCGTATTATAGCTGTAGGGTGCGCAATTGGCGTGTTAAATAACAAAAATGGTTTTATTTCATTAACAGATCTGGGCTCAGTTAATAGTCGTTTTTTATTAGATTTACATAACCAAATAAACGAACCACTTGCAGCAATATTTGGATTCTGATTCATAAACGTAACTTGTGTTGCTAACCTATTTGGTTCACACACATCGTCACAATCCATTCTCACAATATAGTTTGTATTTACTAAATCAAGTCCTTTATTTAGTGTATTTATTAAACCTAAATTAAAATCGTTATTTACAATTGTAATTCTATTATCTAAATATGAGGTTAAAATTTTTAAAGAATTATCTGTTGAACCATCATTAATAATTAAAAAGTTAAATTGTGTAAACGTTTGATTTAAAACAGATTCAATTGCTTCTTTTAAATACAATTGTCCATTGTAAACTGGCATTAAAACAGTAACAGTATTATGTTTTAAATTACTATCCATTTATCACAAATTAAATCTTTTGTTTGTTTATTTTTAACTTTAAACCATTTTTTTGGGGCAACAACTATTTTATTACTATTTGTGTTTAGCCATGCTCCCCACCAACTAAAACTACTATTTGCAATAATATTATGTTTGCATTTACTCATTAAAATTAAATCCTGAAAACTGTCGTTTTTTAAATTATGTGACACAAAAACACAATTATATTTTGTAACAACATTTTGTTTAAACCAAATTTCTTCGTTGTTTGAAAATATAAAAAGTGTGGGATTTTCTAACTTTTCACAAACTAAATTAATTGCATTTTGATAATAATCTGCTGTGCAAGTGTGGTAATAATTTTGATTACTTTGAATTGAAATATAATCGCCACGCCTAACATGTATTGATATAGAATTTGAATTATTAATTTGTTTTAATAACTCTATTGATTTTTGAGATAGTGGGTTTTGTGTAGTAAAATCGGCAAGTAATTGGGCACGCGAATCTGAAAAATATTTTTCACTTTGCCAGTAGCCATCTAAATAACTATTTTTTGAACATTTTAAAGCCTTACTATAAAAATGAAAATGGGGTTCTTTAACATATAAATTTTTAGCATTATTATAAAAACATAATTTAATTAAATGCCAAATTTTAGTTGCTTTAGTTAACTTATATTTAGTAATATCTGTAACAGTAGCAATTTGAACGTCAATATTAAAATTATTTAATTCTACATTTCGGGGAGTTTGATTTTCTAATAATGTATTATTATTCAATAAACTAATATCGAATTTTAATGTAGTTTTATGCTTAATAGTTAAATGCCTTGCAAATGCATATTGAAACATTTGATTACCTATACCGCCATATAATTTTACAATTATCACTTTCCAATTTTTTTTAATGTAAAAATAATATCATTAAAAGTATATTTATTTAACCAATAAAATACTTTTTTTAAAAATTTAAAATTGTTCTTCCTATTAAGTACATCTATAAAAAAAAATCTCAAGTGTGTTGGAATATTTACCGTATTTTCTAAACTATTAATTGAGTTAATATTAAATTTATTAAATAAAATTTGAAACAATAAATTGGCTTTTTTAATATTTATTTTTTGATTATACAACTGAGTAAATAGTAAAACGTGTTCTTTAACCTGTATATTACTATCATTTATTACTTGCTGTGTAACTTGTTGCGAACTACCGTGTACAGTGCAAATAAGCAATTCTGTGGTAAAAGCAATTTCATTATTATTAATTAAATTTATATACCACTCTACATCAACTAACCATTTATAGTTTTCATTAAAAAACAATTTGTTATTTCGAATAATAGTTGCACTTGGGGCACCAATAACATTATTAAAAAACAATAAACTTGATTGTTTTTTTAAATATTTAAATTCTTTATTACTACATACATGGTTGTTTTTTAAATTAAATGCTATTAATTCTATTTCTGTTCCCGAAAAAGCAAAATTACAATTAGGATTTTCATCTAATAAATTAACATATTTTTGCAGACTTAAATTTGAAGTAAAATAATCGTCATGATGCAATATTTTAATATAATTACCTTTTGCGTGTTGCATTGCAAAATTCCAATTTGCTGGAGCGCCTAATGGTTTTAAATGATGAAAATAATGTAGTTTATTATTAAAATTAAAGTCGTTTAATATTTCTTTAACACAATCATCTGGCGTATCGTCAGAAATAATTATTTCGAAATTTTGAAATGTTTGTATAGCAATAGAACTTAACGCTTTACGCAATAGTTGCGGCTGGTTGTATGTTGGTATGCAAATGGAAACTTTAGGCATATAATATGCTGTTTTTAACTTTTACAAAACTACAAATACAAAAAGAAATAACGCGACAAAATGTATTAGGTAACATTTTAAAAATAGTGCTATAAAATTTATAGCGATTTTCGTTAGTTACATTGTATATAAGATTAGCGTTTTCAATAGCTTTAATTTTATCTATTTTTAATGTTGCTAAAAGTATTTTATCTAATATTTTTTTATGATAGGCTATTTTTGGAGTTAATGTTTTTTTATAGTTCGCTGCGTTACTATTTGCAATTAATTTTTTACAAGCTAATAATCCAAACAAAAACATTTTAAAATTATCTTTGCTATAACTGTCATGCACTCTTATTAATGCATTTGTATTAGTAGAATTGTGATACATAAAACTCACATTATTTAATGCAAACCTTGCCCATAGCTCCCAATCTTCATTATAATATAATTCATTATCAAAAAAACCAAATTTATCAAAAACATTTTTTTTAATTAATGGTGCACTAATAACCATTATATTATTTTTTAATAATTCGGTAATCATCACATCTCCACTACCACTAATTGTTTTAGTTTCTTTGTTCGATTTTAAATCTAAATTATCAAATAATTTATGTGTGTTTTCTGATTCAAAATATTTAGCATCATTATAAACAATATCAATATTATTATTATTATTAAATACATTTAGTTGATTTTCGAACTTATGTTTTTCTAATAAATCATCGGCATCTAAAAATTGTATAAAATTACCTGTGCAAATTTTTAATGCAAGATTACGAGCAACTGTAGGACCCGAATTTTTTTGAGATATTACTGTAACCCTTTTATCTTTTAAGGCATATTGTTTAGCTATTTGTAAACTATTATCAGTCGATTCATCATCAACTATGATACACTCCCAGTTTTGATGTGTTTGATCAATAACACTTTCAATGCAAGCGCCTAAATACTTTGCATAATTATAGCATGGTATAATAACCGATATTTTACGATTATTTATACTCATTTAAAAAGTTTAACTTTAAATAATTTATTAAACACTTTATTTATAAAATCGGTAATTTTATATAATTGCTTAAAGCATTTATTTAAAAAAATAAAATTGTGTTGTTGAGCTCTGTTTTTTTCACTAATTATTTGCTCTAAATTATCTGGATTTGAGGAAGCTCCATCTTCATAAAAAATTGCAATAAATTTATTTATATATTTAGTTGTTGCATTATTTTTTAATACTGCTCTTAAAAACCACTCATAATCGGCCGCAATTTTATAGTTAGTATTATATAATCCAACATTATTAAAAAAACTACTTTTTATAAATGATGTTGGATGCCAAATTGTATCATCTATTAAATGCTTTAACGTTATTTTATTTGGCATAAAGCCGTTTTTTAAAATACCATTTTTAGCAATTATCATATTGCCATACAAAATATCGGCATCGTAATTGTTATTCTCAAATATTTCTTGCAAAATAGTACTACTTGCTAATTCATCGCCCGAGTTTAATACTTGTATGTAATTACCTGTTGCCTTTTCAATTCCTTTATTTTGAGCATCAAAAATGCCACTATCTTTTTCGCTTACCCAATAATTAATTTTTGATTTATACTTTTCTATTACAGAAACACTACTGTCAGTTGAGCCACCATCAATTACTATAAACTCAATGTTTTTAAAAGTTTGATTTACAACACTATCAATGGTTTTTTGCAAACCATTTACATTATTAAAATTTATAGTAATAATAGAAAGTGTCATTTTAATTTACTGTATATAAAAAAAGTAAAATTAAATAGTTGACGAGTAACAAAATATTTTTTTAATAAATCGAAAAAAGCATATTTTTTATTATTTTTTATTTTACTTTTTAACAGTTTTAATTGTGCTATTGTTAAATGTTGTTGCTGAATAGCTAAGCGCTCATTAATAACACTAGTCCAGTTAGAAGGGTTTTGACTGATACCATCTAAACCAAAAACAGAAACCGTATCGTTATAATGAAAAAAAGTGCTGGGTAAGTTTACAAAAATTTTTAAGAAAAAATCATAATCAGATGAAATTTTGTATTTAGTTTCATATAATCCATAATTATCAAATAATTGTTTTTTTATAAATGCTGATTGGTGATTTAATGTATGCTTAAAAAAATAATCTAAATTTAATTCATAATTTTGCTCAAATATTTTCTCTGTATCATTCTCTATTAAACATACATTTCCATAAATAATACCAAAATTATTATTTTGAATTTTTGAGAAATTTTTAATTACATTATCGTGATAAAATGAATCTCCTGAATTCATAAATATTAAGTATTTTCCTTTAGCAGCTAAAATACCTTTATTCATTGCATCATAAATGCCGTTATCGGTTTCGCTTACCCAATAATTAATTTTAGTTTTATATTTTTCTATTAATTCTTTACCTCCATCGGTCGAATTTCCGTCAATTACTATATATTCAAAATTTGTATCAGTTTGTTTAAATACTGAATCAAATGTTGTTTGTAATCCTAAAACATTATTAAAATTTACTGTAATTATAGAAAGTGTGATCATATATTTTATAATAATTCAATTACTTTATTATAAACTTCATTAACCGATATTGTTTTTATATCAACTTGACTTTCTTTATTAAAAAAATCTACTGCTTTTTCATCATTAACTAATAATGTTTGTAAGCAATTAGGGTATACAACATAAATTGGTAATTCCATACTTTTAGGATATGGTATAAATCGGTTAATGTGATTAGCATTTGATAAGCAAACATATGTTTTTTTAATAGAGGCTACAATATGTGCTGGTCCAGAATCACTACCAATTATACAATTAGCATCGTTTAAAAAAACAATTAACTCGTCTATATTTAAATCTATTTTATGTACTAAGTTTATTAAAGTATATTTTTTTATATCCTCAAAATAATGTTTTTCGAAACTAGCTGTGCAAATATAAAATTGAAAATTTGAATTTATTAAACTTAATTTATCAATTAACTGTGCATATTTTTCGGCGCTCCATGTTCTTAAGTTAGATTGAGCTCCAGGAAAAATTACGATTTTATTTTCATCACGCAACACGGAATTTATACCCTCGTAACTTGGATATTGAATATCTATTTTTTTATTTAAAATATTTTCAAAAAAATAAATATTTTTATAAAATTCGTGTTTATTACTAGCGGTTTTTTCTTTAGCGCTAATATCAATTAATTGAGTATATAATTTGTCTGTATTTTCTTTTTGTTGTATAGTTTGATTTGTACAATCTCCCAAATGGGCTATTTTATTTGTTGCACCAATTTTTCCAACTATCAAATCTATTTGATAGTTGCGCGAGTAAACTGTATTTATAACCGTATTAAAATTATATTTTTTTAATTTGAAATAAAATTTCATTAAAGATTTTAGCCTATTTAGTTCGCTTGTTTCAAAAAATATAATTTCTTTATATAGTAGGTTATCTGTTTCGTTAATAAATTTTTTAAGTTTACTATTTACCAACAAATAAAAATTTTGATTTTGATTTTCAGGTATTGAAACGAAATAATTAAAAACATTTCGAGCAATTAAATAATCTCCAATCGAATCGGCTTTTACTAGTAACGTGTTATTTGTTTGTTTGTTTTTTTTATTGAAGTAATTATTAATAAAAAATCGTTCAATAAAATTTGAAATTTTTAATTTTGTATTATAAACAATCGAATTTTGTTTTTTTTGCTGTATTTGAAACTTATCAAATTCATAAAAAAAATAAGTATCTGCTTGGGTATTTATATTTAATTTTGATGGGTGAATTAAAGGGAAATTTAATTCGTTTGTTGCTAAATTACTATACTTGCCAATATCTGTTGTATGTGTTGCGTTAACTCCAAAACCAATATTAGTAACTAAATTTTGGTTGGGAACAATGGTTATGCCATCATTATTAAAAATTGTAAATGTCCATTGATAATCCCAAGTATCTATTTTTTTTTGATGAACAATATCAAATTTATTAAACCAGTATTGTTTTAATAAATCGGTTTTAAAATAATTGTCAATTTTGTTTTTTAGTTTAAAATTAGGGTAATCTTTTAATTCAAAATCATACAACTTCCAAGCTCTACGCCAAGTTGCCCATCCCCAAATATGGGCTACACCCGAATAGTAATATGATTCGTTGTTTCGTTTAATTCCATTCTGAAAATTTAATCCCCCAATATGAAATACTTTTTCGTTATGCTTATGAATGTTTAACAACTCTTCGCAAAATTTAAAAAACGATTGGTTTGGTATACAATCATCTTCTAAAATTATACCTTGTTCTACCTCTTTAAAAAACCAACTTATTGCTTGCGATACTGCTTTACCGCAACCTAAGTTTTCATCTCTAAAAAGAGTTTTAACTTCGCATTCCCAATCAATTTGTTGTAAAATATCTTTACAAAGTTTATTATTAACTATATCGTTGTAATTATTTTTACGAGCGCCATCACTTGCAACAAATAATTGTTTTGGCTTCATTTCTTTAATTTCATTAAACACTTGTTGCGTTTCAACAGGTCTGTTAAAAATTAAAAAAAGTATAGGCGTGTTAAACATAAAATTATTGTGAGTTTAAAATTTGATTCACAATTTTTGTGTGATCTTTTTGTAACAAACTTTCTTTTTGTGGTGTTTTTTTTAAAATTAATTTTCTTTTTATTCTATCTAAAATTGAGTTAGAGTTATTAAATAGTAAATTAAATTGAGATTGGTTTATGTTTTTCTTAGTAAATATATGCAAGCTTTTGCCATTGCATGCTAAATAATTAAATTCATATTTTTTAGCTAATATTTGTAGCGATTTTTCTGAATAAAAACTCACGTGTTGTCCAGATACCTCTGTTCTATACCACCATTTATCAAAATCTGTTACATCATCGTTTAATACTGTCGAAAAAATAATAGTATTGGATATAGTTAATAGTTTTTCTAAGGTTTCTATAGGATTGGGTAAATGTTCAAAAACTTCAAAAGCTGTTAATACATCATATTTTTCGGTAAGTTTTCCTTCAAATGTTTCTGCAAATAAATTGTCGCAAAAATCATCATACCATAAAAAATTATAACCTTTATCGCGCATAATTCTTACAAACATTCCAAACCCAGCTCCATAATCTAAAGCGGTTTTTGTTTCTTCAAAAAAATTATCTAAAATATTTTCAATTAAGTTCGAAAAAATAATATTTCTATAAATTAAACCAATATCAGTTTTAGCAATTACATCCGAATAAGCTTTTTCTAGCCAATAAGGTTCTTCTGTTTGTATAAAATTACATTGTTGGCATTTATAATATGAAATTTTTGTTTTCTCTTTAAAAATAGTTGACTCTAAAAAAAAATCACTTTCACTTTTACATATTTTACAATTTGTTGTATTATTCATGTTTTCTCTTAATATTTAAATTTCCCAATTGCAATTTACAAACACATTTCCATAATCATTCCCCTGGTACATATAAAATTCAGATCCATTATCAAAAATTGTTACAGTTGCAAAATTTTTTTTCTCATTAATAATTTGTATGTTGGGTATATGAATTCCTAATGATAATTTATATTTATTGGGAGTTAATGTGTTTTTTGGGATTTTAATTTTTAATTTAATTTCCTGGTTTTGTTTTATAAAATTGTTTATCGGTTTTTGTGTAGTAAATATTTTTTTTTCGTTTTGATCTGATATAATTAAACTTAAAAGTGTATCACTTAACGTATTATTACAGTGTAATGTAACTGCAATTATAAAATCTTCATCGTGCGCAAAAATAGTTGTTATTTCTTTTTTGGCATTTAATATTTCTATTTTCGAAATGTAATAATCTGCTTCTTGTTTCGTATCAAATAAAAGTTCTGCATTATTATTTGTTACACCATTCGAAAAATATTCATTAACTATATCTTTGGCAGTTCCAGTATTTTCGATAATACCTTTACTTAATAAAATTCCTTTAGTGCATAGCGATGAAACTTGCCCCATATTATGGCTAACAAATAATATTGTTTTGCCATCTTTGTTACTATTTTCTTCCATTTTGCCCATACATTTTGCCTGAAAAGCAGCATCGCCAACAGCCAACACTTCGTCAACTATCATAATTTCAGGATCAAGGTGTGCTGCAACTGCAAATGCTAAGCGCACATACATACCACTACTGTATCGTTTTACGGGGGTATCTATAAATTTTTCAATTTCGGCAAATGCAACTATTTCATCAAATTTTTTAGAGATTTCGTGTTTGGTCATTCCTAAAATACTTCCGTTTAAAAAAATATTTTCTCTACCAGTTAATTCGGGATGAAACCCTGTACCTACTTCTAACAAACTTGCCATTCGCCCTTCATAAGTAATTGTGCCTGTAGTTGGTGTAACAATACGGCTTAATATTTTCAATAATGTTGACTTTCCTGCGCCGTTACGCCCAACAATACCAACCCTATCACCTTTATTAATGTTAAATGAAATGTTTTGCAATGCGTAAAACTCTTCTTTTACCTGCTTATTGTTTTTAATTGTTGCAAGCGCATTTTTAAAAAAAGAATCACCACTAATTGTTTTTTGAGACGCAATTAAATATTTTTTTGATATGTTTTCTACTTTTATAATTGGGTTACTCATACTTTCTTAAATAAAATCAGCAAACGATTTTTCGTTTTTTAAAAAATAGCGTAATCCAACAAAAAATAAAATAAAAATAATGCAAATAGAACTGAAAAAATAAATTAAATCATATTCTATTTTTTGATTAAATAAACAATATCTAAAAAAGTCAATTATAGATGTTGCTGGATTTAATAAAAAACATTTTTTTAATATTTCGGGGATATTTAAATTCATAAAAAAACTTGTTTTTAAAAACACTGGAGATGAGTAAAAACCAAATTGTAAAATAAACGGTAATATAAAATTAACATCTCTGTACTTTACATATAATGTAGAAAACAATAAGCCTAAACTTAAACTTAACATAATGGTTAAAAAAACAGGTATTGGTATTAATAAAATAGTTAAGCTTGGTGCGCCATAAATAAATAAATAAAAAATAAAAAATAAAAATAAAGCCACACTAAAATCTATTAAATTAACAACTAGTGTGTTTATTAAAATTATTATTTTAGGAAAATAAACCTTAGTTAATAACCCTGCATTTACAACTAAACTCGAACTTGCTTCACTTGTTGCCGATGAAAATAAATTCCAAATAAGTACGCCAGCCGATACATTTAAAAACGACTGTGTTGCACCTTGGCTTTTATCAATAAATTGAGATATAATACCAAATACAACAATATTCATTAAGGGTTTTAGTATACCCCAAAACATACCTAACCAAGTTTGTTTATACCTAACCTTAATATCGCGTTTAGTTAAGTTTTGTAACAAACTTTTAAAACTTAAAATTTCTTTTAAATTAAGGCTACTGTTAGTTTTGCTATTTATGGTTGTAATCAACTTTAAAAATCAAGTATTCACAAATTTAATAATTCAATTGGTTTTATTTTAATTATAAATTAAATTTATTTACTTTATAACATTATAAAAGTATCTCTTTGAAAATTCTTTCAAAAAATATAGATTTGTTTGAGATGAAAATTTAGCCCATCATCTTACGTATTTTTAAATAAATTAAATGGAAGAAGAGTTTATTGAAGTTATTGGCGCTCGTGCGCACAATTTAAAAGATATATCGTTAACAATACCTCGTAATAAATTAGTAGTATTAACTGGCTTAAGTGGTAGTGGTAAATCGTCGTTAGCATTTGATACTATTTATGCAGAAGGACAACGTCGATACATTGAAAGTTTTTCGAGTTATGCACGCCAGTTTTTAGGAAATATGGAGCGCCCCGACGTTGATAAAATTTCGGGCTTAAGCCCAGTAATTTCTATCGAACAAAAAACCGTTAACAAAAATCCTCGCAGTACTGTAGGTACAATTACCGAAATTTATGATTTTTTGCGATTACTATTTGCTCGCTCGGGCGAAGCATACTCTTATGTTACGGGCGAAAAAATGGTTCGTTATAGCGATGAACAAATTATTGATTTAATTTTAGAGAAATATGATTTAAAAAAAATAAATTTATTAGCGCCCGTAGTTAAAGGTCGCAAGGGGCATTACCGCGAGTTGTTTGAAGATGTTCGTAAAAAAGGATTTACCAAAATGCGTATTGATGGTGCTGTGGTTGATATAACTCCTAAAATGCAAGTTGACCGTTATAAAATACACGATATTGAAATTGTAATTGACCGATTAGAAATAACAAAAGATATTAAGCCACGCTTGTATCAATCGTTGCAAACAGCAATGAAACAAGGCAAAGGAACCATAATGGTTTTGGAGCACGAAGATGAAAGTGTTAAATCAAAAAAGAAACCAACAGCTGGATTTGGGTTTGGAAAAGTGCAGTTTTTTAGCCGAACCTTAATGTGCCCTACAAGTGGTATCTCTTATGATGAACCAGCTCCTAATATGTTTTCATTTAACTCACCATACGGAGCCTGCACAAAGTGTAACGGCTTAGGTGTGGTATCTGAGGTTGATATTAGTAAAATTGTACCTAACCAAAAACTATCCATAAAAAAAGGTGCAATAGTTCCACTTGGCCCATCAAAAGGCATTTGGGTATTTAAACAAATTGAAGCAATTGGCAAAAAATATAACTTTACAATAGAAACCCCATTTGAAGAGATACCCGAAGAGGCAATTAACATTTTATTACACGGCAGCGAAGAATTATTTAGTGTACCAACAGATACAAATGCTAATGGTTACAGCGCCGCGTTTGATGGCATTGCAACTCATATTGCTAAACAAGCCGAAGAAAACCCATCGCCTGCAATGAGCCGTTGGGTTGAAGGTTTTACAAATAAAATAAATTGTGATACTTGTTTGGGTACTCGATTAAAAAAAGAATCGCTTTACTTTAAAATAGATGGTAAAAATATTTCCGAATTATCGGAAATGGATATTAATATATTAAACGATTGGTTTAAAGGTATTGAAAAACGATTATCAAAATCGCAAAACGTTATTGCTAAAGAAGTATTAAAAGAAATTAGAACACGTATTGGTTTTTTATTAGAAGTTGGTTTAGATTACGTAACACTTAACCGTTCATCAAAAACCTTAAGTGGTGGCGAGGCTCAACGCATACGATTAGCAACTCAAATTGGTTCGCAATTAGTTGGTGTATTATATATTTTAGATGAGCCTAGTATTGGCTTACACCAGCGCGATAACACCCGATTAATTGAAGCGTTAAAAAATTTACGCGATGTTGGCAATAGCGTTTTAGTTGTTGAGCACGACAAAGATATGATTATGGAAAGTGATTACGTAATTGATATAGGACCTGGTGCTGGCATACATGGCGGTCGAGTTGTAGCGGCAGCCAAACCAAAAGAAATGCTCAAGTTTGATACAATGACGGCAAATTATATTACTGGCAAAAAATGTATCGAAATACCAAAACATCGCCGTAAAGGAAACGGGAAAAAATTAAGCTTAAAAGGTTGCACAGGGCATAATTTAAAAAACGTAAGTATTGATATTCCTTTAGGTAAATTTATATGCGTAACAGGTGTTAGCGGTAGTGGCAAATCGAGTTTAATAAACGAAACCTTATATCCTATATTAAGTAATTATTTTTATAATTCAGAAAAACGCCCCTTGCCTTATAAAGATTTTAAAGGTATTGAGTTAATTGATAAAGTAATTGATATAGATCAATCGCCCATTGGACGTACGCCACGTAGCAACCCTGCAACATATACAAGTGTATTTTCTGATATTAGAAATTTATTTTCGGAGTTACCCGAATCAAAAATAAGAGGCTATAAACCAGGTCGGTTTAGTTTTAACGTTAAAGGTGGGCGTTGCGAAACCTGTGGTGGTGCTGGTGTTAAAACCATTGAAATGAATTTTTTACCCGATGTATATGTTAACTGCGACGAGTGCAACGGAAAACGCTACAATAGAGAAACGTGTGAAATTAGATACAAAGGCAAATCAATTAGCGATGTATTAAATATGACAATTGATGCGGCTTGCGATTTTTTTGAAATGCTACCTACAATTTTTAGGCAAGTAAAAACATTACAAGATGTTGGCCTTGGCTACATTACCCTAGGGCAACAAGCTACTACGCTTAGTGGTGGTGAGGCTCAACGCGTTAAACTATCAACCGAATTAAGTAAACGCGATACAGGTAACACACTTTATATTTTAGATGAACCTACAACTGGCTTACATTTTGAGGACATTCGTATTTTATTAGGTGTGCTAAACCGATTGGTTGATAATGGAAACACTGTTATTGTTATTGAGCATAATATGGATATGATAAAAGTAGCCGATTACATAATTGATGTTGGAATGGAGGGCGGTAAAGGTGGTGGCGAAATTTTATTTACTGGAACCCCCGAAGAATTAATTAAACATAAAAAAAGTTACACAGCACTTTATCTAAAAAAAGAACTTTAAAATTAATTATAATATGACAACAAATAACGAAGATAAAATACGCAAAGCCTTTGCTCCTAAAGAAACCAATGATGTAATGGCATCTGATAGTTGGAAAATTTTTAAAATTATGAGTGAGTTTGTTAATGGTTTTGAAAAAATGCAACACATTGGTCCTTGTGTTTCTATATTTGGAAGCGCCCGCACAAAACCCGAAAACAAATATTATATTTTAGCCGAAGAAATTGCTTATAAACTTACGCAAGAAGGCTACGGAGTTATTACAGGTGGTGGCCCTGGCATTATGGAGGCTGCCAACAAAGGTGCAAAACGTGGTGGTGGCAACTCGGTAGGTTTAAATATTGATTTACCATTTGAACAAAAACCAAACGATTATATTGATAGAGATAAAAGCATAGATTTTAATTATTTTTTTGTTCGTAAAACAGTTTTTTTAAAATACTCGCAAGGATTTATTGGTATGCCTGGTGGCTTTGGTACTATTGATGAGTTGTTTGAATCGTTAACACTTGTACAAACCCATAAAATTGCCGAATACCCAATTATTTTAGTTGGTAAAGAATATTGGACTGGGTTAATTGATTGGATAAAACAAACCATGCTTTATCAAGAACATAACATTAACGAAGCCGATTTAGATTTATTTAAACTAGTGGATACCGCCGATGAAGCTGTAAAACACATTGTTGATTTTTATAGCAAATACTTACTTAAACCAAATTTTTAAAAATCAGTTTAAAATCTATTTTATTATTATAAAACTATAAATAAAAAATGAAAACAATATTAATTACAGGTAGCACAAGCGGTATTGGCCTTGGTATTGCAACCGAATTTGCAAAAACAAAACAATATAACATTGTGTTTAATGGCCTTGAAGCTAACGGACAAGAAATTGCCGATAACATAGCAACCGAATTTGGAATACAAACTATGTTTAGTAGCGCAAACATGTTAAAACCCGATGAGTTAAGAAAAATGGTGGCTGATACCATTTTGAAATTCGAAAAAATTGATGTGCTCGTTAATAATGCAGGCATACAACATGTTTCGCCTATCGAAGATTTTGCTGACGAAAAATGGGATGCAATAATTGGCATTAATTTAACATCAGCATTTCATTTAACTAAAGCCGTTTGGAAAGGGATGAAAGAACGTAACTTTGGGCGCGTAATAAACATTGCATCTGCTCACGGCTTAGTTGCATCTGAATTTAAAAGTGCTTATGTTGCCAGTAAACACGGCATTGTAGGCTTCACTAAAACAATCGCTTTAGAGGGTGCGCCCTTTGGCATTACGGCAAATGCAATTTGCCCAGGCTATGTTAAAACACCATTAGTTCAAAAACAAATTGCCGATCAGGCCAAAGTACATAACATGAGCGAAGCCGATGTGGTAAATAAAGTTATGCTAATGAAACAAGCTGTTAAAGAATTTGTTTCGGTTGAAGAGCTAGGCCAATTAGCAGTGTTTTTAGCAAGCGATATTGCAAAAACGATGACGGGAACTGCCTTACCAGTTGATGGTGGCTGGAATGCGCAATAAAAAAATTAATTTACGATAATAATTTTTTTAACGCCAATAACTGATTTGTTATTGGCGTTGTTGTTATATTGTAAAAAATAAACACCATTTTTTAAATCACTAATATTTAATTCTATTTTTTTATTAAATGTAATTGTGTTTAACATTTCTTTTCCAAACATATCTATCAATATAAATTTATTTTGTTGTAGTAATTGCTCGTTATTAATAGTAATGTATAACGTTTTACTACTTGGGTTTGGGTAAATTGTTACGTAATTTTCTAAATCAACTTCCTTTACCCCTACTCCGTTTACATCTATCGAATTAAAAAAAGCCAACCCTCCAGCGTAGTTACCAACAATTAAATCACGTAGGCCATCGGCTGTAATATCTTTATAAAACGCTGCACAACGAGCCCCTTCGTTAATGTTAAATAAGTTAGTATCTACCCTATTAAAATTGCCAGTTAAATTTCCATCAATATTATTGTAATAGTAAATTGTACCAAACTCGGTACCTACTAATAATTTAGTTACCCCTGCATCCTTAAAAAAATAAGGTATAGTTAAGCCATTTGAGTACCCGTAAGGCTTAGTATTTACACCACCAAAAAACGAAGTAATTAAATCGAACACAGGGTTTGTTGCCGAGCCTTTATTATTATAACGGTATATCTTACCATTATTTGTTCCCATTAATAAATCTAAATCGCCATCACCATCCATATCAAATAATTGTGGCGATGCCATACCAGCGCCAATAATATTTTGGTAATTAATTACATGATTTGCAAAAACGGCCGGTGCCCCAGTACTTGCAATGTTTTCATAATAATGTAACTTTCCTCCAGTTGTCCCAATTATTAAGTCTTTATCTCCGTCGTTATCTAAATCGCCAAAAGTTGGATAGGCGCCTAATAAACCAAGGCTACTAAAGTTTTGATAATCTTTAGTAATTAACGAAAACGTTGGGGCAATAGCGGTGCCTGTATTTTTATAATAGGCTAATTTTGCAAGGTTAGTCCCTCCTAAATAATACCCCATATTGCCAACAATTAAATCTTCTAACCCATCGCTATCAGCATCAAACAAAACAGGAAAAGCCCCCTCTCCAAACTCCATCATTTCGTTTTGCAAAAACGATTCTGATTGTAAACTAAAATTTGTAAAACCGCCACTAGCCGTGTTTTTATAATACCAAACACTTTGTGCGTTTTCGGCGCCAGCTGTTGCATTTGGAGTAACAATTATGTCTTTACTTCCATCATTATCAACATCTAAATTATAAGCACACGGAAACGAGTTTAATTTTACGGCATTAAAACTTGTTTTAGCAGGATAGGTGGGAAATAATAAGGTTGTATCGGTTGCATTTGCTATTGTAGATGAACCCCCGTTTTCTAAATATATAATTTGGTTGCACGATACATCTCCTAATGCTAAATCTTTATCTCCATCATTATTTCTATCAAAACACATAATACAGGAACCCGAATGCAATACTTTTTTAGATAGCTGGCCATCGCTATTATTTAATTTAAATGCGCAGTTGTTGTTTAGTTGCACACCACACGACGATTCGGCAAAATTGCCCCAACAATTAGTTGCAAGTTGGTACACCAAACTATCGCTGTGTCCATATAATTCCATACTCATGTTTTTGTGCCACTCTACAGCAAAACCACTAACCGAAAACGTAAGTATATCTAAATCGCCATCATTATCAATATCACTAAAACCAGGGCTACCAATTGAGTTGCTGTATATATTTGCCATATTAGGCGCTCCAAATGGGTTATAATTTGTGCGCAAAAGATTACTCACTTTTACAAAACTAACGGCGCCAGGTGTGCTAGTGTTTTTATAAACTTTTATGCCTGATGTAACGTACGTAAATAAATCTTGTTTGCCATCATTATTGTAATCATAAAATAATGCCCAATCTTCAACAACTGGCAATTGTGTTTCAAACTCTGGCGCACGTTTATAATTTATATTACTTAAAGAACCAACATTTTTAAACAACCGCAGTTGCCCTCGTGTGTTACATACTTTATCAAAAATAGCAATATCAAGTTTTCCATCTAAATTAATATCAACATTACTAAACGATACAAAGTTAATGCCACCAGCCCAAGCGTTATTTAATTTACTACCATTTTCAAAAACAGAAATAGTATCGCGAAATACTGAAAGTTGTGAAAATGCCAAAAACGACAAAAAACAAAGCCCTATTACAAATTTGTACTTAAACATATATATTACAAAAATACCATAAATTGTGTAAAAATAATATCTAACTGCTTAGTTTTCAGCATTAATTATATTTGTGTTTTACCTTTGATAAAGTTATATTTGCACCCTTAATTTTATCTGAACAAAAAACAACATTTATGCAAAACAAAGGTGCCATTAAAATTTTTGCTATATTATTAGCGTTAGCGTGTATTTTTTATTTATCGTTTACCTGGATAACACGTGGGGTTGAAAGCGATGCATTAGAATATGCCGAAAGTATTTCATCATCAGCTAGCGTGCAAACAAAAGCTAAAGACTACGCTAAAGGCGATGCAACTAAAGCATTGTATTTTACCGACTCGTTACGTGGTAAAGTTATGGATAGATACTTAGACTCGTTAAAAAAACAACCAGTATACGATTTATTTGTAGCAAGTTATACTTATGAAGAGTGTAAAAAAAGAGAAATAAATTTAGGTTTAGATTTACGTGGCGGTATGAACGTTACCTTAGAGGTATCTGTTGCCGATATTTTAAAAAACTTATCTAACAATAATCCTGATGTTGCATTTAACGCATCTGTTAAAGAGGCTCAATCTAACCTAGGAAAAGAAAATAACGATGATTTTTTAACCTTGTTCGAAAAAACATATGCAAAAAACAATCCAACAGGTAAATTAGCACCATTGTTTCAAACACTTGAGTTAAAAGGGAGCATTAATTATAATGCTACAAACGACGAAGTTTTAAAATTTATACGTACTAAAGTAGATGAATCTATATCTAACTCCGAAAAAACATTCCGATCACGTATTGATCGTTTTGGGGTTGCGCAACCAAATATTCAAAAATTAGGAAACACAGGTCGTATTTTAGTTGAGTTACCAGGCGTTAAAGATAAAGAGCGTGTTCGCGAATTATTACAAGGTACAGCAAACTTAGAATTTTGGGAAACTTACGAAAACCAAGAAATTGCTCCAATGTTTGAAAAAGCAAACGAAAAAGTAAAACAAATTTTGTTTCCTGATTTTGAAACTAAGAAAGATACCGTAGCATCTATTGTAACCGACTCTACCTCTGTTGCAACTGCACAAACCGATACAACTAAAAAAGCTGACTCGGTTATCCTTGGTTTAAACAAACCAATTGCGCCTACTGCAGCTAAGCAAGATACTGCTTATGAAAATTTCATGAAACGTTTTCCTTTATACTCTTTATACTCTCCATTAAAAGCGGCAGTATATCAAGATCAACAATCTAAAGGATACGCTTACATACCAGGTCCAACGGTAGGTTATGCTTTTAAAAACGATACTGCTAAAATTGGCGAATACTTACGTATGGATAAAGTTAAGGCAATGTTTCCATCTAAAGTAAAATTTATGTGGGGAGCAAAACCTACGTTACGTGGCGATGAAAAAAACCAAGTAGAAACATACGATTTATTTGCAATTAAAATTACAAATAGAGATGGTAAAGCTGCTATGAGTGGCGATATTATATCGAGTGCGCGTTCCGATTTTGATGCACAAAGTGGTGGTCATCCATTAATTAGTATGAGTATGACTGGCGAAGCTGCTACACAATGGGCTAAATTAACTAAAGATAATTCTCCGCAAGGCGATAAAAAAGGCCGTTCAATTGCAGTAGTAATGGATAACATGGTATACTCAGCCCCAACAGTTAATGGCGAAATTAAAGGCGGTAACTCTCAAATTACAGGAAACTTTACTGTAGAAGAAGCCAATACTTTAGCAGCAGTATTAAGTGCTGGTAAATTACCTGCACCAGCGCGTATTGTTGAGGAAAGTGTTGTTGGCCCTACTTTAGGACAAGAAGCTATCGATTCAGGCTTAATGAGTACCGTTATTGCATTGTTAGTAATTTTAGTATTTATGTTTATGTATTATAATAAAGCAGGTATGGTAGCTAACATTGCGTTAATAGCCAATATGTTTTTTATAATGGGAGTTTTAGCCTCAATGAATGCCGTGTTAACTTTACCTGGTATTGCAGGTATTGTGTTAACAATTGGCTTGGCTGTAGATGCTAACATTTTAATATTTGAACGTGTGCGTGAAGAATTAGCTTTAGGCAAATCAACCGCACTAGCTATTAAAGAAGGGTTTAAACATGCAATGAGTTCTATTATTGACTCTAACGCAACATTAGCAATTTTAGCAATTATATTATACATATTTGGTTCTGGTCCAGTACAAGGCTTTGCAACAACATTATTAATTGGTATTGGCGCATCGTTATTTAGTGCTATATTAATTACTCGTGTTATTTTTGAATGGATGTTGGAACGCAAAATGGAAATACCATTTGACAACACGGTAACTCGCAGTGCATTTAAAAATGTTGCTTTTGATTTTGTTGCGCGTCGTAAAATATACTACGCAATATCATCAGTAATTATTGTTTTAGGTGCTGTTATGTATTTTAAAAATGGTGGCTTTAATTTAGGTGTTGATTTTAAAGGTGGACGTACATACCAAGTGCGTTTTGAAAAAGAAATGAATACCGAAGATGTAAAACAAAACCTTGCAAAAGTATTTGAAGGTACACCTGAAGTTAAAACTGTTGGTAGTGCTAATCAATTAAAAATTACAACAACATTTAGAGTTAGCGATAACTCACAAACTGTTGATACAGAGGTTGAGAAAGCATTAAACGACGGTTTAGCTAAATTAAATACTAAATATGATATTGTATCACAACAAAAAGTTGGACCAACCATTGCAACCGATATTTTATACGGTGCTTATGGCGCAATATTGTTTTCGTGCTTAGTGATGTTTATTTACATTGTTGTTCGATTTAAAAAATGGCAATATGGTTTAGGTGCGGTTGTTGCATTATTTCATGATGTGTTAATTGTATTATCATTTTATACTATTTTAGATGGTGTTGTACCCTTTTCGTTAGAAATTGGGCAAGATTTTATCGCAGCTATTTTAACAGTTATGGGATATACAATGACGGAAACAGTTGTAGTATTTGACCGTATACGTGAGCGTTTAGCCGAAAGCGGAAAAGCAGATATGCATGGCGAAGAAAGAAATACATTAATTAACTATGCATTAAATAGCACATTAAGCCGTACGATTTTAACATCGTTAACCGTATTTTTTGTATTACTTGTAATATTTATTTTTGGTGGCGATAGTATTAGAGGATTTATATTTGCTTTATTAATAGGTCGTGTAATTGGTACTTACTCATCATTATGTATATCTACACCTATTGTAGTTGATTTAGAAAATAAAAAAGCTTAACTTAAAAAAGCCTAAAAAAAGCGAATTGTATTTAATAAATACATTCGCTTTTTTTTTGTTTTGAACTTTATTTTTGTTCAAAACATTTTTGTAATTACCAATACAAAATTTTAAATTTGCTGTTCTTCAACAAAAAAAATTAAAACAATGAAATATTTTGCAGATATAAATGTAATGCCATTAAAAGCATTGCTCGATCCACAAGGAAAAGCTGTTACAGGCTCAATGAAAAACTTAGGTTTATCAGAAATTGAAAATGTTCGCATCGGTAAACACATAACAATTGAAATTGAAGCTGCATCAAAAGATGTTGCATCGGTTAAAGTAGATGAGGCTTGTAAAAAATTATTATGCAATCAAATAATGGAGTTTTATGAATTTACATTGCGTGAAGCCTAAAATTATTTAAACTTATTTACTATAAAAACTATTTTTTCTTATTAACTAAAAAACAATACACACAAAAATGGGATATCTTTTCACATCAGAATCAGTTTCAGAAGGCCATCCAGATAAGGTTGCCGATCAAATTTCAGACGCATTAATTGATAACTTTTTAGCCTTTGATCCTCAAAGTAAAGTTGCGTGCGAAACATTAGTTACCACAGGGCAAGTAATTTTAGCGGGCGAAGTAAAATCTAAGGCTTACTTAGATGTTCAAGAAATTGCACGCGAAGTAATTCGTAAAATTGGATACACTAAATCGGAATACATGTTCGAAGCAAATTCTTGTGGTATATTATCTGCAATACACGAGCAATCGGCTGATATTAACCAAGGAGTTGATAAAAAGAAAAAAGAAGAACAAGGTGCTGGTGACCAAGGTATGATGTTTGGTTATGCAACTAACGAAACAGCAAATTACATGCCGTTAGCGTTAGATTTAGCGCATGGTATTTTATTAGAATTAGCCGCTTTACGCCGCGAAAATAAAGCCATTAAATACCTTCGCCCCGATGCAAAATCGCAAGTTACGTTAGAATACAGTGATGATAATGTTCCTGTTCGTATTGATGCTATTGTAGTCTCTACACAACACGATGATTTTGATGCTGAGCCTAAAATGTTAGCGAAGATTAAAAAAGATATTATTGATATTTTAATTCCAAGAGTTAAAAAGAAATACCCTAAATACGCTCATTTGTTCAATAACAAAATTAATTACCATATTAACCCAACTGGTAAATTTGTAATTGGTGGGCCGCATGGTGATACAGGTTTAACTGGTCGTAAAATTATTGTAGATACTTATGGTGGAAAAGGTGCTCACGGTGGTGGTGCATTTTCTGGTAAAGATCCAAGTAAGGTAGATCGTTCGGCAGCATATGCAACAAGACACATTGCGAAAAATTTAGTTGCAGCAGGTGTATGTACTGAAGTTTTAGTACAGGTATCTTATGCAATTGGTGTGGCTCAGCCAATGGGTATATTTATTGATACTTATAGAACATCAAAAGTTAAAATGACAGACGGACAAATTGCTAAAGTTGTTGAAAGTGTATTTGATATGCGTCCTTATTTTATTGAACAACGCTTTAAATTACG
>JAYSUQ010000210.1:0-3414 GCA_043718985.1 Bacteroidota bacterium
GACACAATGTAGTAGTTTATACCGCATTAGGCAAATACAATTATTCAGAAATCGAAAAACAGTATAATGTTACAATAAAAAATATTCCAATAAAATTCCAATTAAATCCATATAACAGTGATGGATTTAATAAAAGGACATTTATAGACAAAATTTTAGGGAGGATTTTTGGAAAAGTGTTTCAGTTTCCAAACATAGAATTTTTATTTTCAATATCTAAAATTTTCAAAAACAAAAATAAATTTGATTTATTAATTTCTATTGCAGATCCACATCATATTCATTGGGGCTGCGCAAGAGCAAGAATTAAGTGTTTTGAAAATTTTCCAAAAAAATGGATAGCTGATTGTGGTGACCCTTTCATGGAGAATGATAAAACGAAAGTTCATTATAAATTTTATGCTAAATTTGAAAAACAATTTTGTCAACTTTGCGATTATATTACAGTCCCAATACCGCAGGCAATTGACGCTTACTATCCACAGTTCAAAAATAAAATTAAAGTTATTCCTCAGGGATTTAAGTTCAAAATATTAAATAATAAAGTTGAAAAACCTAAAAATGTAATTCCAACATTTGCATTTGCTGGCATATTTTATAAAGACATAAGAAATCCAAAATTATTTTTAGACTATTTGTGTAATGAAAAAAAAGATTTTAAATTTATTGTCTACACAAAATATTATGAACTTTTAGATCCTTATAAATCAAAGTTATCAAATAAATTGATAATTAAAGAACCGATAAATAGAAACGAATTATTAATTGAATTAGGTGAAATGGATTTTTTATTAAACATTGAAAATGAAAATAGTCCAAGCCAACTGCCAAGTAAACTGATAGATTATGCAATAGTTGGTAAACCTATACTATCCATTAATAATTTAAATTTTAAACCAAATGTAATTCAGCAATTTTTTGATGGTAATTATACAAATCAATTTATTGTAAAAAATGTAGAACAGTATAATATTAAAAATGTAGCGGCTCAATTTATTGAACTTGCTTGTAAATAGATTCATGAAACCAACTGTTGCTATCATAAATTACGGAATGGGAAACCTAAATTCGGTAAATAAAAAACTAGGAAGTTTAAATGCTAAGGCTATTGTAACATCAAATATTGATGAGATAAAAAATGCCGATAAAATAATATTACCAGGAGTTGGGCATTTTGGTAAAGCTATGCAAAGCTTGCAACAAATGCATTTAATTGAAATTTTAAACGAACAAGTGTTAATAAATAAAAAACCAATTTTGGGTATTTGTTTAGGTATGCAATTAATGGCTAAAATAAGTGAAGAAGGTGGTGTTGATGGATTAGACTGGCTTAATGCAAATGTTGTAAAGTTTAAAATAAAAAACACTCTAAACTATAAAGTACCGCATACAGGTTGGAATCAAATTACTGTATTGAAACAAAGTGAATTAATGAAAAATGTGCCTACTCAATCTGAATTTTATTTTGTGCATTCATACCATTTAACAACAAATGATAAAAGTATTGTTTTAAATGAAACAGATTTTGAATATCCATTTGTATCTGCAGTTGAAAAAGAAAATATTTTTGGTGTGCAATATCATCCCGAAAAAAGCCACGATGCGGGAACCCAATTATTAAAAAACTTTATAAACTTATAACAATGTTTCGCCCCAGAGTAATACCTGTTTTATTATTAAAAAATTTAGCGCTCGTAAAATCTAAAAAATTTAAAGATTACAGATATATTGGTGACCCTATAAATGCAGTTAAAATTTTTAATGATTTAAAAGCCGATGAACTCGTTTTTTTAGATATAGAAGCAACCCAACAAAACAGATTAATATCGCTTGATTTTGTGAAAAATGTTGGCGAAGAGGCTAATATGCCATTTGCAGTTGGCGGCGGCATTAAAACTATCGATGATATAAAAAAAATTATTGCAGCAGGTGCCGAAAAAGTAATTATTAATGCGAGTGCTGCAAACTATCCTAGTTTTATAAAAGAGGCTTCGGATACGTTTGGCTCATCAACAATTTGTGTTTGTATTGATGTGAAAAAATCATTTTTTGGTAAAGAACAAACTTGGGTAGCTAATGGCAAAAAATCAACAGGTTACAACCCAATAGAATTTGCTCAACTAATGGAACAAAATGGTGCGGGCGAAATAATTATTCAATCGATAGAACACGATGGATTAATGCAAGGCTATCAATTAGAATTAATAAAAAAAGTATCAATTGCAGTTGCAATTCCTGTTGTGGCGCTTGGTGGTGCGGGTAATATTAACCATTTAAAACAAGCCTATTTGCAATCGCACGCTAACGGATTAGCGGCTGGGAGTTTTTTTATTTACCAAGGCTCTAAAAATGGCGTACTCATTAATTATCCCGATAAAAGCGAATTAAATTTTAATAATTAATTAATTAATTTAAATTTTAAATTCTTAATTTTAAAAAGTAAAATAACCTTACTTTTTAATGAAAAACTCTTTATATCAAATATGCACAAGGTGTGTAATGGATACCACCGATCCTGCAATAGTTTTTAACGATAAAGGAGAGTGTAATTTATGTACAGAGTTTATAAATAAACGGAATCAACACAATTACCAAGGTGAAATTAGTGACGCCCAATTTAAGAAACTCATAAATGACATGAAAATTGCGGGTAAAGGTAAAGAGTACGATTGTGTAGTTGGATTAAGTGGTGGCATTGATAGTAGCTATGTAGCTTATATTTGTAAACAAAATGGCTTGCGTGTTTTAGCTACACATTTAGATAATGGTTGGAACTCGGAGGAGGCTGTGTTGAATATTAAAAACATAGCAAAAAAACTAAATATTGATTACGAAAGTTATGTATTAAACTGGGAAGAATTTAAGGATTTACAACTTTCATTTTTAAAAGCATCAGTACCCGAAGCCGAAACACCAACAGATATAGCAATACTATCAGCCATACATAAAATGGCTAAAAAATATAAAGTAAGTTACGTAATAAGTGGTGGTAATTTTGCAACCGAAGGTATATTGCCCAAACATTGGCATTATAATGCAAAAGACGCAAAGTATTTAAATTATATACAAAAAACATTTGGTGTCAAAAAACTTAAACACTTTCCGATGTTTGGATTTGCTCAAGAAATGTACTTTAAACTTATAAAAAAAACCAAAATAGTTTATTTACTTAATTATTTGCCTTATAATAAAGATGAGGCAATGGCTTTATTAAAAGATAAGTTAGACTGGCGTTACTATGGTGGCAAACATTACGAATCTAAATATACAGGTTTTATACAATCATACTATTTGTTTAAAAAATTTAATATAGATTACCGACGAGCCACATTAGCATCTCAAATATGCACAAATGTTATTAATAGAGATGAAGCGCTGGCGCAATTATCTGTTTTACCTTACAGTGATGTAAAA
>JAYSUQ010000022.1:0-20162 GCA_043718985.1 Bacteroidota bacterium
TTGAACCAACAAATTTATCCCACTTGTTAAACCTTGCTACATGTGTTTTTTGGGAAGGGAAATAATATTTTAAAAATGGTCGGTATTGGCAAGACTGCAATAAGAATAATAAAATAAAAAATGAAAATAAAATTCTTGAGTTTCTTTTTTTAAGCAGCATACTGTTTTCTTTATATTTTCAGGTTTTTATGCTTTACATTTAATGTTTTAAAATGTAATATTTAATAAAGTTACTATTTATTTCAATCTCTCTAAAACACCTTTGCGTTTTACAATGTTTTTATAATCCCATTGTATGTCTTTTCCTTTTTTGAGCCATCTTTTTAAGTCTTTGTAATTAATTTGCTCGGCAGATGTATAAGTAATAGAGGCATCTTTAAATTTCCCGCTTTTGCTTGGCACTAGCTGTTCTTCTTCAAAAGTAAAGCCACTCCAAAACATTAATTGCATGCCAGCTTTTAATTTGCTGTAGCCTACTATGGGATTACCCTCAATAAACCAAACAGGGTGTGCATGCCAAATTTTATTTTCTGCTTCAGGTAAATGTTTGCAAATTTCGTTATATAGTAAATCGCAAATTTCTTTGTGTAATGTTAATTGAGAATTGTTGTAGGTTTCGATGTTGATGTTCATAGTTTATTAAAATTTCAAATTATTATTTTAAATGCAACTCAAACAAAAAAAGTAATAAAGCAACTAGAAGATTACAAAAGGCTACATCCACTTTTTACGTTTAAAGTAAATTATTAAACCAATAATAATGGATAGCATAACACCCCAAATAAAATAATAACCATTTTGTGTTTTAAGTTCGGGCATGTTATCAAAGTTCATTCCATACACACCTGCAATAAAAGTAACGGGTATAAAAATAGACGACATAATGGTTAGCACCTTCATCACTTCATTCATTCTATTAGCATTGCTACTAAGGTAAATATCCATAATGCCCGATAATAAATCGCGATAAGTTTCAACGGTGTCAATTATGCGTGTAACGTGGTCGCTTAAATCGCGCAAATACATATCGTTTGTGGTATTTATTAAAACTGTTTCGCTACGTATCATATTATTAATCATATCGCGCATTGGCCACACTTGCTTTCGCAAATAAATCATTTCGCGTTTTAAATCATATAAATCTAATAACGATTGTTTGCTTGATGAGTTTGATATAATTGCTTCTTCTATTTGTTCTATTTTATCGCCAATTTTTTCAATAGCGGTAAAATAGCAATCAACTACAGCATCCATTAAAGCATAGGCTAAATAATCGGCGCCAAGCTTGCGTACCCTGCCTTTACTAGTTCGTAGCCTGTTTCTAATAATATCAAATGCATCGCCCGATTTAGATTCTTGAAACGAAATAACAGTGTTTTCTAACAGCAAAATACCAAGCTGTTCTGACGATACTTCGTTGGTGTAGCTAATCATTTTCATCATCGCTAAAACATAATGGTCGTAATCTTCAAATTTTGGTCGCTGATCAACGTGTACAATATCTTCAAGCGTAAGAGGATGTATATTATATATTTTTCCGAGCTTATCTACAATATCAATTTGGTGTATACCATCTACATTTATCCATTTAACCATATTTGGTTTAACGTGCATTAGGCAATCATCTACACTAAAAAACTCTTGTTCAAAAAATTCGGTTTCGTTGTATTCTATTAACGTAATTTTAATGTTATCCGTTCGCTCTTCGCCATTATAAAACAATGTGCCAGGAGGCGCTCCAATGTTTTGCGATTTTGCTGTTACTTTTTTATGTTTTTTATTCCGCTTCACTTTTTAAAACCATTTGTAAGGTAAATCTACTTTTTTGTTCTAATAAAATTAATTTATTTTTTGTTAGTGCATCTATTGTTTCTTGTGTATAGTAACGTATTGTCATTAAATCAACACCGTTGTTATACAACACTTTAAATAGTAATTGCAAATCAACTATTAATTGTTTTATTTTTTGGGTATTATCGCAACATACCGAAAAACTAATTGCCGATAATTGCATTAAATTTATTTTAACCGAATGTTTAGCAAAAACATCAAATATATCACTCATATTATCTTCGGCTATAAAAGAAAAATCTTTAGGCTGTATGGATAATAATATTTGCTCACTTTTAAAAATATACGACGGAATTTGCAAACGTTTACTGCTTTCTTTTATAACGGTTCCTTCATTTTTTGGATGTATAAATGATTTAACGTATAACGGAATTTTTTTATTTTGAATTGGCTTTATTGTTTTTGGATGTATTACCGATGCGCCATAATAGGTTAATTCAATAGCATCTTGATACGATAGCTCGTCAATTTTTTTTGTGTTTTTAAAAAACTTAGGGTCGGCATTAAGTACTCCAGGCACATCTTTCCAAATGGTAAGGTTTGTAGCATTTAAACAATAAGCTAAAATAGATGCCGTGTAATCTGAGCCCTCTCTGCCTAATGTTGTTGTAAAATTTTCGGAAGTACCACCAATAAAACCTTGGGTAATTATAATTTTATTTTTTTTTAACACTGGCATTATTTCGTTTTGAGCTAACTCTTCTGTTAATTCAAAATTCACTTTTCCTTCGCGGTAATTGTTATCGGTTTGTATGATGCCACGTGCATCAATCCATTTATTATTTATTCCATTTTCGTTTAAATAAGCCGATACAATTTTAGTAGATAGTACCTCGCCAACGCTCACTATTTGATCGTATTCAAAATCATACGTGCCCGTTGGTTCATCTTCTATAGCCCAATGCAATTCAACAAAAACGTTTTCTAAATCAGTATAAATTTGATGGTTTTTATTTAAAAATAATTGATTGCAAATTAAGAAGTGCTGTTGCTTAATTTCATTTAAAAGTATTTCGGCATTACTTGTTTTGTTGTAATAAGCGCTTGTTAGTTTTTCTAAAGCATTGGTTGTTTTTCCCATTGCCGATATTACCACGCAAATTTCATCGTTTAAAAACTGTTTTAAAACTTCGGCTACATTTATAACGCCCTCAGCATCTTTAACCGATGCACCTCCAAATTTAAATACTTGCATATAATTAATATTAAACAAATATAATTATTTGATACTCTTTTCAAAAGTATTATCACACGTTTTATGTTATAAACCTCAACTTTAACAGCGCACTCGTTAATTTTTTTAACTTTAGCTTAGTTTAATTTTACTCAAATGACACATGCATTTGGCATAAATTATTTATACATTTGTGTTTAATTTTGATATTTAAATACTAATATTTTAGTTATGACAATTACAGAAATTGAACAAGAGATAGTTGAAGAGTTTGAATTATTTGGCGATGATTGGGAGGGTAAATACGAACATTTAATTGAGCTTGGCAAATCGTTACCAAAAATTAATGATGAGTTTAAAACTGACGATCGCTTAATAAGAGGTTGCCAAAGTAAGGTATGGCTACATTCTCAAAAATTAAATAATAAAATTATTTTTACAGCCGATAGCGATGCTATAATTACAAAAGGGATGGTTGCATTAATGGTTAGGGTACTGTCGCATCAATTACCACAAAATATTGTAACGGCTAATTTAGAGTTTATTAATAAAATAGGATTAACCGAGCATTTATCGCCAACGCGAGCCAATGGTTTAGTAAGTATGATTAAACAAATGAAGTTAGATGCCATGGTGCTTACCTAATAAATAGTGCCAATGATGTTATACTAACTTAATTAAAAAGTTTTCTTTTTTTCCTTTAGATACTAGTAAATATTTTTCGTTTATAAATTGTGACATACTTATTGTTAAATCTACATCTGTAAGTTTTAATTTATTAAAACTAATTGCGTTGCCTTGTATCATTTTTCGGGCTTCGCCCCTACCTGCAAATAGTCCAGTTTTATCTGCCAACAAATCAATACAATTAAGTCCAGTTACTATATCTGCTTTGTTTACATTATAAGTATCAATGCCACCCAACATGTTTTCAAAAGCAGTGTTATTTAAACTTAATAAATCGGCGGTTTTGCTTTTAAATAAAAATTCGGTTGTAGCAACAGCTTGTAAATAATCAACTTCGTTGTGTACACGAATAGTAACTTCTTTTGCAATCTCTTTTTGTAAATGGCGCTCGTGAGGCGCTGTGTTATGTAAAATTTCTAGCTCTTCAATTTGAGGCTGTGTTAATAACGTAAATATTTTAATGTATGATTTTGCATCTTCATCACTAACGTTTAACCAAAATTGATAAAATTTGTAGGGCGATGTTTTTGTTTTATCTAACCAAATATTACCGCCTTCGCTTTTGCCAAATTTTGTGCCATCGCTTTTTTTAATAAGTTGTGTTGTTAATGCATATGCCTGGCCACCTGCCTTACGGCGAATAAACTCTGTACCCGTAGTTATATTGCCCCATTGGTCGCTACCACCCATTTGTAGTAAGCAGTTTTTTTCTTTCCATAAATAATAAAAATCGTATCCTTGTATTAGTTGGTAACTAAACTCGGTAAAGCTCATACCGGTATCGCCATTAATTCGGTTTTTAACCGAATCTTTAGCCATCATGTAATTTACGGTAATATGTTTGCCCGCATCGCGTATAAAATCTAAAAACGAATAATTTTTAAACCAATCGTAATTATTAACCAACTCGGCACTATTAGCACCGCAATTAAAATTTAAAAATTTTTGCAATTGAATTTTTATCCCTTCAATATTTTTATTTAATGTATCGTTATCTAATAAATTTCTTTCAGATGATTTTCCGCTAGGATCGCCAACCATACCAGTTGCCCCTCCAACTAAAGCTAAGGGTTTGTGGCCAGCTAACTGAAATCGTAGCAGGGTCATAATTTGAGCCAGACTGCCAATATGCAAACTATCGGCAGTAGGGTCAAAGCCAATGTAACCTGTTGTCATTCCTTTGTTTAAAATATCTTCGGTGCCAGGCATTACATCGTGTAACATACCGCGCCATTGTAATTCGTATATAAAATTTTGATTCATTGTTTTACTTTTATATTTAAATAAATTCTTTTATTAATGTTACAATTTGTGAAACAGCTTCTAAATTAAGTGTGTGCCCTACGTGTGGTATAATTTTAAATTTCGAATTTAAAATTGCCTTAGATACATCGTGCGCTAAATGTGTTGGAAAAAGCACGTCTTTTTCACCCTGAATAACTAGTGTAGGCACTGATATTGCTTGTAACTCAGCTCTATAATCATTGCGCTCTTTAGTTGCTTGCATTAATTTAAAAATAGCTTTAGCATCGTAGTTAGCATCTAACCTAGTTTGTTTCATTAACTCAATTGGTATTAACGGGTTTTTAAAATACGCCTCACTTAATACCGATGGCAACATAATATCAAACATTAACGAGTAGCCGCCAAGTTCAAGTGCACGCCACCACGATAGTTCAATAGCATTGTAATAAGCAGTTTTATGTGCAAAAGTTGATAATAAAATTAATTTTGAAAGTTTGTTTTGATAATTAACTGCAAAGTGTTGCGCCACAATACTACCATAAGAGATGCCTATTACAATTGGATTACTAATTTGCAACTGAGTTAGTACCGATAATAAATCTTGTGCATGGGTATCAAATGTTCGCCAATCGCCAACCTTATCGCTTTGCCCCTGAAAAATAAAATCGACCAAAATAATTTTGTAATCAGTTACAAAAAATGGTGTTACTAACCCCCACGATACTGTTGATTGAGTTAAGCCATTTAAAAACACTAACGTTTTGTCGCTTTGTGTATTACCAATAACTTCGTAATATAGGCTTAAACCATCGCTTGTTTTACAAATCATTTTTATTTTTATTTAATATAACACCATCACTATCTACAGTAAAATTTGTATTGGTACCAAAACAAAGTGCTAAGTTAGTATCAATGTGCCCAGCCGGAAAATTAAAACAAACAGGATAGTTATATTCTTTAACGGCATCAAAAATTATTTGTTCGGCCGTTTTTCCAAAAGGCACCGCATTGTCTTTCATATCAGTCATTCCGCCAACTATAAGCCCTTTTAAGTTTTTAAGTTTACCAGCAAATTTTAGTTGCATTAGCATTCTATCAATATGGTATAATTGCTCATCTAAATCTTCAATAAATAAAATAGTATCATCAAAATTAATATCATAAGGTGTGCTTGCTAAAGAATATAATAACGATAAATTACCACCTACAATTAAACCGTTGGCCTGCCCATTTTTATTTAATAGATGAGGCTTAATATTAAACTCATTAACTATCCCAAATAGTGCGTTTATTAAACTTTGAGTAGCCTGTGTGTTTTTAGTGAAATTAATGGGCATTGTTGCATGCATTGTTGCAATACCTTGGTTGTAAATTGCCGAATGCAAAACAGTAACATCGCTATAACCAACTAACCATTTAGGGTGTTTTTTAAATTCGGTAAAATCGAGTTTATCTAGTAATTTAACGGTACCATAACCACCACGTGCAACAATTATAGCATTACTATTTTTGTTATTTAATGCTGCTTGCAAATCGTTAAAACGCTGTTCGTCGGTACCCGCAAACTGATTATCAATTTCAAACAAATTAGTACCAAGTTCAACTATTAACCCATTGTTTTGTAATAAAGTAATTGCAGGCTGCAATTCAACTAAACTAATTTTACGAGCAGTTGCAATAATAGCAACAGTATCGCCAGCTTTTAAAAATGGTGGTGTTACCATTAACTTATCGTTTTTTGTTTTTAAAAACCTTAACCAAAGTAAAATTAGTTTTTTTAGTGGCAGCTTTTTTAGTGCTGTTTTTTTTCACAACAGTTTTTTTAATACTATTTTTTTTAGCCTCTTGTAGTTTTTTAATTTCTACTAATTTTAAACGTTTAGTGCGGCGTGCAATTACAGCAATTTTTTCTTTAGCAACTTCAGTTTTTCGTTTTGCTACAATTGCTAATTTAATTTTTTTAGCATCGTCTTTAATTTTTTTATTTTTAGCATAAACTTTTAATTGGGCTTCGCGTTTAATTATTTTTTTTTGTTTAAGCTCTAATTCTTTTTTGTTTTTTTTATTATGAAACTCAATGTTTTTTAAATATTCTTTGTGCTTTGGCCATAATGGCTCACCCTCTACACGAATGTGACTCCAAAACAAGCCTTTTTTAATGCGAAATAAATTCATATTTGCAATACCATATTTTGTGGCAAGTTGGCTAAATGATAGTTTACGTTTTGGGTCATAAATTTCTTTTTTTAAAGCCGTAGCTTTTTTATCATCTAATTTTTTAGCCATAGTACCTGTTGGTATTTTGCGCTTAGTAGCCAGTATAACAGCAGGGCTATTTTTTATGTGTGCAGCCGCATCTTTAGGTGTTGCCCATTTTAAATTTGAAAGTGCGTTGTTTTCTCTATCATAATCTAAATGCAAAACAATTGTGCATTTATTGTTTGGCTTAACTAAAAAAACTAATGCCAATAATTTGTGTACAAAAACCGTTGTGTTTTTTAAGCCTGTTTTAATTGAAACTGCTGGGTAACCCTCAATTGAGTGCTGTTTTAAAACTAAACAGTCGTCAATTTTATTTGTGTAAGATGCAACCTGTCCATTTTCGGTAATTACATATTTTTTAATTTTTGAAGTGGTTTTTAACTTAATTGGTTTCCAAATTTCTTTAACTGAACTACTCATAGTTATGGTGTTTAATATTATCTTTACACAATATTAAAAATTATATTTTAGATTACAATTTATATGTCAAAAACTTTTAAACGTACGCTTGTTACAGCAGCATTGCCATATGCCAATGGCCCCGTTCACATAGGGCACTTGGCAGGGTGTTATTTGCCATCAGATATTTTTGTGAGGTACAAAAGAAGTAAGGGCGATAACGTTATATTTGTTTGTGGTAGTGATGAGCATGGCGTGCCAATTACTATAAAAGCAAAAAAAGAAGGTGTAACACCGCAAAACATCGTTGATAAATATCATAAAATGATGGGCGATTCGTTTAAAGAGTTTGGTATTTCATTTGATATTTATTCACGCACATCAAACAAAATTCATCACCAAACTGCTTCCGATTTTTTTAAAACATTATATGACAAAAATGGATTTACCGAACAGGTTACCGAACAATATTATGACGATGAGGCAAAACAATTTTTAGCTGATAGATACATAACTGGCACTTGCCCAAAATGCGCCAACCCAAATGCCTATGGCGACCAATGCGAAAAATGCGGCAGCACACTTAACGCAACCGAATTAATTGATGCAAAATCCACGTTAAGTGGTAGTAAGCCAATTTTAAAAGAAACAAAAAACTGGTTTTTACCGTTAGATAAATTACAACCACAAATACAAGCTTATTTAAACGAACATAAGGATTGGAAGGCAAACGTATATGGCCAATGTAAAAGTTGGTTAGATAGCGGCGATGGATTGCAACCACGAGCCATGACGCGCGATTTAGATTGGGGCGTGCCTGTGCCCATTAAAGATGCAGAAGGGAAAGTTTTATATGTTTGGTTTGATGCGCCAATTGGTTACATAAGTGCTACCAAAGAGTTGCGCCCTAATGATTGGGAGTTATATTGGAAAGATAAAGAAACTCGCTTAATACATTTTATTGGTAAAGATAACATTGTGTTTCATTGCATTATTTTTCCGGCAATGTTAATGGAGCACGGCGATTTTATTTTAGCTGACAATGTACCTGCAAACGAATTTTTAAATTTAGAAGGCGATAAAATTTCAACCTCGCGTAACTGGGCGGTTTGGTTACACGAATATTTAGTAGATTTTAAAAATAAACAAGATGTACTACGCTACACCTTATGCTCTAACGCTCCCGAAACAAAAGATAACGATTTTACTTGGAAAGATTTTCAAACAAAAAATAACAGCGAACTCGTTGCTATTTATGGCAACTTTGTGAACCGAACATTAGTTTTAACTCATAAATTTTATAACGGTTTGGTGCCTAATGCCAACACTTATACAAAAGAAGATTTATTAGTTTTAGAACAACTCACATCTTTTCCAGATAAAATTGCCGAAGCATTAGAAAACTTTAAATACCGTGAAGCGTTAGCAGAAATGATGAATCTGGCAAGATTAGGTAACAAATACCTAGCCGAGACTGAACCCTGGAAATTAATTAAAACTGATGAAAATAGGGTTAAAACTATTATGAACATTGCATTGCAAATTACGTGTAATCTTGCAATAGTAAGCGAACCCTTTTTACCATTTACATCAAACACATTATTTGCGATGCTAAACATGCCACAATTAAAATGGCATGCTGCAAAACAAACTAGCAACATGGCAGCAGGTCATACTATTAATAAAGATGAGTTATTGTTTGCTAAAATTGAAGATGCTGAAATTGAAGCGCAAATAAATAAATTAGCTGAAAGTAAAAAAGCGAATACTTCGACAGGCTCAGTAACCGCTTTAACTTCTCCTTCAAAACCTGAAACAAGTTTTGATGATTTTAGTAAAATGGATATTCGCATAGGCACTATTTTAGAAGCAGAGCGAGTTCCAAAAACTGATAAACTTTTGAAATTAAAAATAGATACGGGCATTGATGTGCGAACTGTTGTTAGTGGCATTGCCGAATATTATACGCCCGAAAATATTATTGGCGAGCAAGTAAGTGTTTTGGTAAATTTAGCACCTCGTAAAATTAAAGGGATTGAAAGCCAAGGAATGATTTTAATGGCCGCAAACGCAGATGGTGAATTGAGTTTTGTAAGAGCTACAAAAACCAACATAATTAACGGAGCCGAAATAAGATAATACATGAAATTATTTGCCAATAATTTTAAGATAATTGCATTGTTAATCTTCAGTTTTAAGTGTGCAACGTTAGTTAGTCAAACACAAGGTCCTAAGCCTCCAAAAAATACAAATTATAAAAACGACTCTACTTACAATCATTTTTATGTGCAACGTTTTAAAGTTGCAAAAGCACAGATACAAAAATTAAAAACAGATGGCGCATTATTAGTACGATTAAAAACTAATAGTAATGCAATTAAGCATTTAAAAGCTAATGGCAATGCCGATTTAGCTACACAAATACAACTACAAACCGAGTTAGAAAATAAAATTATAATGGAGTCGTATAAATCCGAATTTAATTTTTGCCCTGTTTATTTTTTTTACTCTCATTATTCCGATTCGGTTAAACATCAAAAATTAACAGGTATATTATTAGATAGTTCGTTAATTGAAAATACAAACATAATTTGCGCAAATTCGTTTTATTTAATTGCCGATGAAAGTTCGCTCGCAAATTCAACATTAGGTTTAGTGCCATTATCTCAGGCTCCATTTGCAACAGAAACAGGTGCGCCAAGCAGAGATAATGTTCCTATTGTAATTAAAAACAGGTATTATATTCAGTTACACAAACCGTTTCCGTATTTTCAAATAAAAGGGTTGCCAATTAATGATAATGAATTAAATACAACACTTAGTGGCGCACTTATCTATTTATTAAATAAGCATAATAAAATATCTAATAACAATAAGGAAACCAAACGGTTAAAAAAACTAAAGGGGATTGTAAAATTAGTAAATAAACATTTTAATGAATTTTATAATGAAAGCTTAGATTATAAGCCTACGCCCGAAATTTTAGAATATGTTTATTAAAAAAGCTTGCAAATTAATTTACAAGCTTTTTTGTTTAGTTGAATAGCAACTTAAAATTCAGCAATAATTGTTTGCGAGCCTTTAACAACATCGCCCATTTTTATTTTTAATTTTGCATCAAGCGGTAAATACAAATCTACGCGTGAGCCAAATTTAATAAATCCCATTTCGGCACACTGCTCAGCCACATCACCTTGTTTGCAATACATTACAATGCGGCGAGCCAAAGCCCCTGCTACTTGCCTAAACAAAATTTGTTTGCCATTTGTGGTATGTTTAACCACAACTGTAGTGCGTTCGTTTTCGGTACTAGCCTTTGGTAACGATGCAACCATAAATTTGCCTGCATGGTATTTTGCGTAAGTAACCTCGCCTGCAATTGGAAAACGATTAACGTGTACATTTATTGGCGACATAAATATTGAAACCTGTATGCGTTTATCTTTAAAAAATTCATCCTCGGTTGTTTCTTCTATTACAACAACTTCGCCATCTGCAGGTGCCACAATTGCATTTGTGTTTATTGTATGTTGGCGTTGCGGACTTCTAAAAAATTGTAATACTACAACTAATAAAAACCCTGATAATAAATAAGCAAACCAATGTGCAATAGCAAACTCAGGAAATATTAATTTAGCAATGCTAATTATAATTACGCTAAACAAAATGGTAACTAGTAATGTTGGGTATCCTTCTTTATGAAATTTCATTTAATTATTTTATTGCGTTTGTTTTGATGGAATGTTTAAAAAAACAACCAATTTTTAAAAGTAATTATTTCTTAATAAAGTTAAACTGTTGCTTCTTTATATTTAGCCATAAAATCCATTGCTTTATTAACCATTCCTGTTGATCCTAAAAACAATGGGGTGCGTTGATGAAGTTCTGTCATATCTAACTCCATTATTCTATTAAAACCGTCAGTAGCTTTGCCACCAGCCTGCTCAATAATAAATGCCAATGGGTTGCATTCGTACAACAAACGTAATTTTCCTTTTGGCGATTTTGTAGTTGTTGGATAAATATAGATACCACCAACAATTAAGTTTCGATGTATATCGGCTACACCCGAGCCAATGTAACGGCTACTATAGGGTCTGCTTGTTGCAAGATCTTCTTCTTGGCAATACTTAATGTATTTTTTTACTCCTTCAGGAAAATGTAAGTGGTTACCTTCATTTAACGAATATATTTTACCTTCATCGGGCATTTGCATGTTAGGATGCGATAAACAAAACTCACCAATACTTGGATCGAGCGTAAAACCATTAACGCCTTTACCAGTAGTGTATACCAACATTGCCGATGAGCCATAAATAATATAACCAGCAGCAATTTGCTCGGTACCACGTTGCATAAAATCTTCGTTAGTACCTGCTCCGTTTAAACTTACTCGGCGGTAAATACTAAAAATGGTCCCAATAGAAACATTAACGTCTATGTTTGATGAACCATCTAATGGATCCATTGCTACCACATAACGTGCATTTTTAGATATTTCGCTATCAATAGGGATTATTTCTTCATTTTCTTCGCTAGCAATTGCGCAACACTCGCCCCCAGCCTTTAAAGCAGCAATAAATTGGTCGTTTGCAAACACATCTAATTTTTTAACTCGCTCGCCTTGCACGTTTGTATCACCAGTTTCGCCTAAAATTTCAACTAATCCAGCTTTTGTTACTTCTCTATTTACAATTTTTGCTGCAATTGCAATATCTCTTAATAACCTTGATAATTCACCTTTTGCAAACGGAAAATCATTTTGTTTTTCGATAATAAATTGGCCTAGTGTTTTTGCGTACATAAATATTTTTTTGTTAAGTGTGTAAAAATAAAAAAAGCGCTTTACATAAGCACTTTTTAGTAATTAATATTATTTATTTAGAGTATTCGTCTTTTAAAAACTCTCGCCAATCGCCAAGGTTAGATATGACTTGAAGCTGACGGTAGTGAACATGAAATGCCTCATCATTATCTTGCGCATTTAATATACTTAAGCGGTATTTGTCAAAGGTTGCTAATGCGTATGTTTCTTCGGTTGATAGCGATTTACCACTAAATTCCTTATCACGCAAATCGTTAATGCTTTCGGCACCACCAATATCTTGTTTTGTAAAAAAGCGTTTTACTATATTGTTTTTCAAATCCATTTTTTCAAAGATATGAAAATGATTGAGTAATTTTGTGTTTTAAACTATGTATTAATAACAATTTGCTGTTAAAACTAAATAATTATTCCGCTTTTATTCTTGTTTTATTTACACAGGTTGGGTGTTTGTTTTGTCAGCATCAAATAAGCAAGTACGAATACCAATGGGCAGTTTGGCATCCAATTGCTGCATTAAAAATTAAACACACTTTGCCAATTGCAATGAATGAGTATATGCAAATTAAAAATAATAAAACATTAGATACGCTTGAAAACGGAGGTAAGTTAGATGCTTTTAGGCATGTGTTTACGATGGCATTATTATCGCAAAAAATAAACTCGAAAAAATTAAAAAAATTAGGTGCTGCCCACGAAAAAGGAAACAAAACAAACTACCTAAAAAACCTAAACGAAGATGGCGAGCGTGCAGATAGTTTAAGTTGCGAAATGGATTTACGGAATAATGAACTTGGCTTTAATATTGGCTATCAAAACAAAAAAGTTACTCGCAATGAGTTAAAAAAAATAGTGATTACTGCAATTGTTAAGGGAATGGCTTGGCAAATAAAACGTAACAAAAACAACAATTACATAACCTGTAACGATAGTATAATTAATTTAAATACGTTTAAATTAATTTGGTTTGTACCAAAGTGTTTAGTTTTAACAAACAACTAATCGCCTAGTTTGCCATAATTTTTTTTAGGCTCTTCAATAACTTCTTTAACAATAGGTTTCGTTTCTACCTTTGTTGTAGGTGTAATTGTTTTATTATCTACAATTTTAGGCTTATCTTTTTTTGGAGAAGCGGTAGATTTAACTGGCTTTTTAACGGGAGTAGCAGTTTGCTGAGCATTAATTGTTGTTACTAATAACAAAAACAATGCAGTTGAAATTATTTTTTTCATATCGTATTATTTTTTTAATTGTTTGATTATAAAATTTATACTGATTTTTTTTAATAAATTAAAATACTAATCTATTCCAAATTTAACAAATTAAGTGTAGCCTTATCAAATTTTAAAACTTTGATAAGGCTACAATCTATTCTTTATCTTAAGTATAACATTTCTCTGTATTTAGGTAGTGGCCAAGTTGCATCATCCACAATACCTTCTAGTTTATCTACATTATAACGCATGCTTTCAAAATAGGGTTTTACTTTTTCGCAGTAAGCGTGTGCTTGCTTTTTTGCGTTATCTAAATTGTTTGCTTTTTTGCGTTCTTCAGTCATTAAATGCGCTTCTGTTTTAATTGAAGTAACACGCTCACTTATTTCTTTAATTAATTCTAATTGCGATTTTGCAACTGTTTTAAATTCGGCAGCCGATAAAATATCTTTCATTCCGCGCACGTTATCTACTAAGTTTTTTTGATAGTTTAATGCTGCTGGTATTATTTGATTACTAACCATATCGGCAATTATGCGACTTTCAATTTGTATTTTTTTAGTGTAGGTTTCTAAACTAATCTCATATCTAGCTTCTTGTTCGCGGTGACTTAAAATACCTAAGTTTTGATACATGTTTAACGATTTTTTCGAAATCATTGCATCCAAAGCGCCAGGTGTAGTTGATATGTTATTTAAGCCTCGTTTTTTTGCTTCAACTTTCCAAGCATCGCCATAACCGTTACCTTCAAATCTAATTTTTTTACTTTCGATAATGTATTTTTTTAATACCTGAAAAATAGCCTCATCTTTTTCTACTTTTTTAGATATTAATGCATCAACGTCTTTTTTAAATGCAATTAATTGTTCGGCCATTATAGAGTTTAAAACAGTCATTGGTCCGCCACAATTTGCGCTACTACCAACAGCTCTAAACTCAAATTTATTTCCTGTAAATGCAAAAGGCGATGTTCTGTTTCTATCTGTATTATCTAATAAAATATCGGGTATGCGACCAATGTTCATTTTAAGTGCAGTTTTTTCTTCAGGGCTCATTTTGCCCGAGTGCACCGCTTTTTCTAATTCATCTAAAACTTTTGATAATTGTTCGCCTAAAAACACACTCATAATTGCTGGTGGGGCCTCATTAGCGCCCAATCGATGATCGTTATTTGCAGATGCAATTGATGCGCGCAATAAATCGGCATGTTCGTAAACAGCCTTAACGGTGTTTATAAAAAAAGTTAAAAACTGTAAATTGGTTTTTGGAGTTTTACCTGGGCTTAACAAATTTTTACCAGTGTTAGTTGCTAAACTCCAATTGTTGTGTTTACCGCTTCCGTTAACTCCTGCATAAGGTTTTTCGTGCATTAACACTCTAAAGTTATGGCGTATGGCTACTTTTTCCATTACATCCATTAATAACAAATTATGATCTACAGCTAAGTTTGTTTCTTCAAAAACAGGAGCGCATTCAAATTGAGCTGGAGCTACTTCGTTGTGGCGAGTGCGAACGGGTATGCCTAACAAGTGTGATTCGTATTCAAAATCGCGCATGTATGCCGAAACACGTTCTGGAATTGAACCCCAGTAATGATCTTCTAACTGCTGGCCTTTTGCAGGCGAGTGTCCAAATAAAGTGCGACCCGTTTGTTGTAAATCGTAACGAATGTTATATAATGCCGAGTCAACTAAAAAATATTCTTGTTCCCAACCTAAAGTTGCAATTACTTTAGTAACGTTTTTATCAAAGTATTGGCAAACTTCAGTAGCAGCCTTATCTACAGCATGTAACGATTTTAATAAAGGTGTTTTAAAATCTAAACTTTCGCCAGTGTATGAAATAAAAATAGTTGGAATACATAATGTTTCGCCCCAAATAAAAGCGGGTGATGTAGGGTCCCAGGCAGTGTAACCGCGCGCTTCAAAGGTATTACGTATGCCTCCATTAGGAAAAGAAGATGCATCGGGTTCTTGTTGCACTAATGCGTTACCACTAAAACGTTCAATAGCACGGCCTCCTTCAATTGGTTCAAAAAAGCCGTCGTGTTTTTCGGCAGTTGCGCCACTTAGTGGTTGAAACCAATGTGTAAAATGTGTTACACCTTTACTTTGAGCCCAAGCTTTCATACAAGCCGCTACTTGATCGGCCATTTTACGTTCAACAATGGTAGCATTGTTCATTGAATTTTGTATACTATTAAAAGCTTCTTCACTTAAAAACTCGCGCATTGCATCGAGCCCAAAAACATTTGAACCATAATATTGCGAAACTTGTCGGTTATTGTTACTAAACTCTACTGGCGTTCGTTTTACTACTTCTTGAAGAGCTAAAATTCGTCGTGTACTCATTTTTCGTGTTTTTATAGGGGGTTAATTATAAAATAACATACTTTTTTGTAAAAATAAGTCAAAAAATGGGGGGGTGCAAGTAAAAAAGTATGTTATTTTAAAGAAATTATCTAAATCCATCAAAAGCACCTAAACCAAACAACGAAAAATCGTATTTAATAGGGTCGTTTGCATAAAATGTTTTCAATATTGTTGTAATTTCTTCAACTGCTTGCCAATCGTTTTGTTTGCGATTTAATAAGCCAAGTTTTCGGCTAACGTTTCCTGTATGCAAATCTAATGGTAAACATAATTGCGATGGGCTTATTTTATTCCAAATACCAAAATCAACACCTAGTTTATCTTTTCGTACCATCCATCTCAAAAACATACACAGGCGTTTTGAACTTGATTTTGCATCGGGGTTAGAAATGTGTTTTTGACTACGAGCTAAATGGTTAGTACTTAAAAAAGAAGTTCTAAAATTTACTATAGCTTTTTTAATATTAACATCGGTACTCAAAAAATCCGAAACAAAAAGCGTTTCTAAACTTTCGTTGTTTTTATAGCAATTTTTTAGCGCATCTAAAAAAAACAAACAATCGGTTGCATTAAAAGTACGGTGCGCAAAACCATTAAATCGCAATGCATCTTTTTTAGTAAAATTTAAAACAAAATCATGAGGCTCATTATTCATTAGCTGCATTAATTTGTTGCCATTATTAATTATTGATTTACGCTGCCCCCAAGCTATAGTTGCTACTAACAAAGCTGCAATTTCAACATCTTGCTTTTTAGTAAATAGATGGGGTATTGATATTGGATCGGTTTGTATAAAATTAGAGTTGTTAAACTCAAAATATTTTTCGTCTAACAGTTCTTTTATATTGTTTTGCAAAGGAATGGCTATTTTTTGTTTGAGATATTGTTTGTGCGGTATTTTTTATACGCAGAAACACCAAGCATTAATAGTGCTGCAAAAATAAACATGCCTAGCATTCCCCAAATTAATCCGCTGGTAGATTTTACTACTACTAAAAACACAACCGCTACAAGTAATATGGTTGCTAACTCATTAAATAAACGTAGCTTAAATGATGTGTGTTTAAATATTCCGTTTGTTTGTTGTTTGTAAATGCTATGGCAACCAATATGATATATTACTAAACCAAAAACAAATATTAGTTTTAACCACATCCACGGTAAGGTTAGTAAAGCAATGTTTGTAAACAACATCCAAAATCCAAAAATTAAGGTACCAATTGCTGATGGCCAACCAATAATAAACCACAATTTTTTTTGCATAAACAAAAGTTGTTGTGTTAAAATTGTTTTAGATGGCTCTTCTTTTTGAGATGCTTCGGTAGTGTATATAAATAAGCGTACTATATAAAACAATGCTGCAAACCAACACACAACAAAAATTATGTGTAAGGCTTTTAAATAAAGCACATTCATTTTAATTAAATTACAACAGTATACTCTTCAGCTTCGGCATATGTTTTAAAGCCTTTAATACTAACTTTAAAGCCAAATGCATGTGCAGCTTTAATTAAAATATCTACGGCAAGTTTTTCGAATAAACTATTTGGTAGTACAATAGCAATTTTAACTTTTTCGGGATTTGAAAATCCTTTAAAAAAACGAGGAGCAACATTAGTAGTAAACCAAGCTCGGTTACTGCTTGTTGATTTTGTGAGTTTTGTTGTGTCAATAATTAAATTAGCATATTTATCATACGGATATGCTTTTAAAAACGCCTCAAAGTATTGTTTGTAGGGAATTTCTTCAGAGTGATCGCCCCAGCTATCAACATAAACAATGTTTTTATCTTCAATATAAGTAACTCGCGCACCTAATACTAGGTTTTCGTATAAAATTGTATCCATTTAACAAAGTTATGAATTTTTAGTTTAACTAGGTATATTTGATTGCTAAAAAAGATTTTTAATTTTTAAACATATTGAAACAGCCCTCATTAAAAAAAGTACACTCAATAATTATTTGATGGCTAAACCATATGACAATTAAAAACAATTAAAAAAACATATGAAATAGCCATCATTCAAAAAAGTACACTTAATAATAATTATTTGATGGCTAAACCATATGACAATTAAAAACAACTAAAAAAACATATGAAATAGCCATCATTCAAAAAAGTACACTTAATACTAATTATTTGCTGGCTAAACCGTATGACAATTAAAAACAATTAAAAAAATATATGAAAACTAAATTCCCTAAAGACTCTCTTACAATAAATACTGAAGTTGTTTTGCCAAACGATACAAACCATGTGGGTAATTTATTTGGCGGTAAATTATTGCAATGGGTTGATATAACTGCTGCCATTGCTGCCCAACGCCACTGCTCACGAGTAGTTGTTACTGCGGCTATTAACCATGTTAGTTTTGATAATCCTATAAAACAAAACAGCGTAGTAACTTTAGAGGCAAAGGTAACGCGCGCTTTTACAAGCAGCATGGAAGTTATTGTTGATGTGTGGGTTGAAAACCCTGTAACGGGCGAAAAAACAAAATGTAACGAAGCTATTTTAACATTTGTAGCAATAGATCAAAATGGTGCGCCGTTACCAGTTCCAATACTTGAGCCCGAAACCGAATTAGAGAAAAAAAGATTTGAAGGCGCTTTGCGCAGAAGGCAGCTATCGTTAATACTTGGAGGAAGGATGAAGCCTGAAGAAGCAACCGAATTAAAGGCTTTATTTATTAAAGATTAATCTTTTTTAAAATAGTAATGAATTTAATTAAACCAAAGCTACAGTATTTAGAAGGGTTGCGAGGTTTAGCTGCTATTATTGTTGTTTTGCATCATTACACATATGCTTTTTATCCTACATTAAATAATGGTAACATACAACAAAGCCATATAGAAAACATTGAGGTAGTTTTTGCAACAACACCTTTAAATGTTTTTTACAATGGTGGGTTTGCTGTTGCTCTTTTTTTTGTTTTAAGTGGTTATGTTTTGAGTTTCAGTTATTTTAAAACTAAACATATAAATGTGATACTAAAAAATGCTGCAAAACGGTATTTTAGATTACTAATTCCTGTTGGAGGCTCTGTTATTATTGCCTGTTGTTTTATAAAGCTAGGTTTTATGTTTAACTCACAAATTGCAATTCAAACTAAAAATACAGATTGGTTAAATGGTTGTTTTTATGAATCAGGCAGTTTATTTAGTATCGCTAAAAACATGTTTGTTGATGTGTTTTTTTTTAGAGATAATAAATATAACCCAGTTTTATGGACAATGACTTATGAATTACTGGGTTCGTTTTTGTTGTTTTTATTTTTACTTACTACACATTGGTTTAAACAAAAACTTATTTTTTATTTGCTAATTATTTTAACTCTATTTTATTTAAACGAAAGTTTATATGCAGCTTTTTTGCTAGGTTCGGTATTGCATTTGTTTTCGTTACAAAATTTAAAAAAAACTTATAAAAACACACTTCTAATATTTATTGGTTTGATTGGTTTATTTTTATCTTCTTATCCAGCCATCGAAAACACCAATAATACTTGCTATTTGTTTATAACAACTACATTAATTAGTAGCCCTGAGTTTTACCACGTAATAGGTGCATTTATGTTGTTGTTTATAGTTTTAAATTCAATGTATGTCCAAAAACTATTAAGCCACAACTTATTAAATTACATTGGTAAAATTTCGTTTTCGTTTTACTTATTGCACTTTATTGTACTATGTTCGTTATCATCTTGGTTGTTTATATATTTCGAAAAAACAAACAGCTATAATTTATCTGTATTGTTTTCGTTTATAATTAGTTTACCAGCAATTTTAATAAGCGCTCATTTTTACTACAAGCATATTGATACATTGGGAATAAAACTTTCGGAAAATCTAGCGCGAGTTATAGGCACTATAAAAAATAACATTTTAAGTTAGCGCCACAATAATTTAAAAAATTAAGTAAGCTGTAAATTACAAGCCTAACAAAATCTCTTCGGGTAACTTACCACCAAATAAAATACGGCTTGGGTTTTCGAGCATTTCTTTTACTTTAACCAAAAATCCAACAGATTCTCTACCGTCAATAATACGGTGGTCATAACTTAATGCAATATACATCATTGGGCGTATTACTACTTGCCCGTTAACAGCCATTGGGCGCTCAACCACATTAT
>JAYSUQ010000211.1:0-3409 GCA_043718985.1 Bacteroidota bacterium
ACAATTTCATAAACGTCTTCGGCAATTAAAGATGCTTTTTGATTTGTTTTTGGATCTACATAGGTATATAAAATTTCAACTGTTTTTGAAAACGACTTAATGGTATTTTTATGCAAATTACTTACAGCAATACGTGATGCTAGTTGGGCATAATCGGGATGTTTTGTTGTTAACGATGCAGCTGTTTCTGCCGCCAAGTTATCCAAATCAACGGTGCTTACACCGTCATAAACACCATCAATAACTTTTTTAGCTACTTGTATAGGGTCAACAAATGCTGGATCTAAGCCATAACTTAATTTTTGAACACGTGCTGTGATTTTGTCAAACTTCACAGATTCTGTAGTACCATCTCTTTTAATTACAAACATTGCCTTGGTTTTTTAAAGTGTTTTATTTTAGTTTTTTTATCACGTTTTTCTGTTATGAAAAGTTATGATTATAATAGTTTTGTTTTATGCGAGTCACATTTGGTTTTCAACAAAGTGACGGTTAATTGTTTTTTTGTTGCGTTTAGAGGCTAACATTCCCATACAAAATAATTACTTTGTTTAATGATTATCAACAAGATACGTATTGAGGATTTTAGCCGATGAAAAAATTAATTAAAAGTCTTCATCTAAATTAAACACATTATTTTCTTCTTTATTATTCATAACGCCTGCTTTTTGGTATTCGGCAACTCGTTTTTCAAAAAAATTTGTTTTGCCTTGTAACGAAATCATTTCCATAAAATCGAACGGATTTGCAGCGTTATAAAATTTATCGCAACCTAATGCTAACAATAATCTATCTGCACAAAACTCAATATACTGGCACATTAAATCGGCATTCATTCCTATTAAACGAACTGGTATTGCATCGCTCACAAATTCTTTTTCAATTACAACAGCATCGGTAATTATTTTAGTTACCTGTTCTTTTGGCAACTTATTTTGAATATGATCTGCATATAACATACAAGCAAAATCGCAGTGTAAGCCTTCGTCGCGCGATATTAACTCGTTACTAAAGCTTAAGCCCGGCATTAAGCCACGTTTTTTTAACCAAAATATTGAACAAAACGATCCCGAAAAGAAAATTCCTTCAACCGCAGCAAAAGCAATTAAACGCTCTGCAAATGTTCCGTTTTGTATCCAAGTTAGTGCCCATTCGGCTTTTTTGCCAACGCAGGGTACGGTTTCAACAGCATGTAATAATTTATCTTTTTCAATAGGATCTTTAATGTAGGTATCTATTAATAACGAGTAGGTTTCTGAGTGGATGTTTTCCATCATAATTTGAAACCCATAAAAAAAGCGAGCTTCGGGATATTGCACTTCATTTAAAAAGTTAATTGCTAGGTTTTCGTTAACAATGCCATCGCTAGCTGCAAAAAATGCCAGCACGTGTTTTACAAAATGACGTTCGTTATCGTTTAATTTATTATCCCAATCGCTAATATCGTTAGATAAATCAATTTCTTCGGCAGTCCAAAAACTTGCTTGCGATTTTTTATAATATTCCCATATATCGTTATGTTTAATAGGGAAAATCACAAATCGATCTTTGTTTTCGGCAAGTATTTGTTCAGTCATAGTTTTAATATAATTTATTTAAAAAAAAGAATTGTTTTTGTTTTAATATCACTATTACAAATCTGATTAAAAATGATTGATTTTTTTTAAAATGAAATTAACATTCGTGCCTTTGTTTTTAACATTGATATCTTTTTACTATTTGTTAATAAACTCTTAATCGCTAATAAATAAAGGTAACACAAGGCATTATAAAAAGTTTTTAAAAGTAATTTGATTTACGTTTTGTAGTGTAATATTTTTTATTATGTAGTACATAGTTTATACTTATAAATAGCAAGTCATCATCATTAGCAGATAGTCTAAACAGTAAATGTTTGCCATCATACGAAGGCTTAAAACAATCTATATTAAACGTATTTTTTCGAACAGTTTATTAATTCTGTTGAAAGTAATACAACTTAATTTGCAGAAATATTGATTTTGAATACGGTTTCTTGTTTTTGTACTTTCATGTAATTTTTTTACCGCCTTTGGATAAAGGCTAAACACATTAGATGCGTAAATAAAATGGTGTAAATTATTGTATAAAACATTAAACACTAAAAAAACACTATGTTTATTTAATGAGAAACAATTAACGCATCAAAACTGTGTTTTTTTATAACTCATACCGAGCTTTTGGTATAATGCTTAAATCGCAAAAATTGTTATCTAAAAACTTGTAGTAGCCTGTAATAGCAATCATTGCGGCATTATCGGTACAATATTCGAACTTAGGGATATAGGTTTGCCAATTATATTTATTACCTGTAATTTTTAGTTGTGCTCTTAAAAAGCTGTTTGCAGATACTCCACCAGCAATGGCAATTTGTTTTATGTTTGTTTGCTTACTTACTGCAATTAAATTTTTTAGTAAATAATTAACTAAGTGCGCCTGATAAGACGCGCAAATGTCATTCAAGTTTTCTGAAATAAAATGCTCGTTTAATTTTACTTCATTTTGTATAAAATATAAAAATGCCGTTTTAATACCACTAAAACTATAATTATTGCTACTTAATTGCGGTGTTGGAAATTTATATTTTGTAGCGTTGCCAAGTTTCGCATATTTATCAATTAAAGGGCCACCAGGATAAGGTAAGCCTAAAATTTTTGCAGCTTTATCAAATGCTTCGCCAACAGCATCATCTTCTGTTTGGGCAAGTAAATTAAATTGTAATGGCGATTCAATTTTTACAATTTGGGTGTGTCCTCCGCTAACAGTTAAACATAAAAACGGAAATATTAGGCTGGTATTTTCTAAATCATTTTCGGCTATAAAATGAGCTAAAATATGCCCTTGCATGTGGTTAACTTCAATTAATGGAATTTTAAGTGCCAACGATAACGATTTTGCAAAAGATAAGCCAACTAATAAACTTCCACTTAAACCAGGGCCAAGAGTTACCGCAATGGCTGTTAAATCATTTAGGGTAATATTTGCTTGTTTTAAAGCTAAATCTATAACTGGCAATATGTTTTTTTGATGATCACGACTTGCTAATTCGGGGATAACACCGCCATATTGCTGATGAATGCTTTGTGTTGCTGTAACATTTGACAATAAAATACCATTTTTCATTATAGCACAGCCAGTATCATCACAACTGGATTCTATTCCTAAAATAATTATGTCTCCTGGTTTATTGATGATTTTTGATGAGTTTATTCACTTTTAATAGTGAAGTTCTTAAGTTTAATTAACGAAAAGGATTGTTTTATTTGATTATTTTTAGAGTTGATGAAATTGCTAGGCAAAATTACAAGAATATTACTGAAAACACTATTGTATTCAGTAATACTTTTATTGCTTTTAGTTGGTAGTTTTTATTTCATTGGGCAAACAGAAA
>JAYSUQ010000212.1:0-9619 GCA_043718985.1 Bacteroidota bacterium
AAAACATAATTATGCCGAACAAACAAGATGCGACCTGTAAACAAAGGGATACAAAGAACCTATCGCTTAAAATTTAAAACTTTCGGACGGCTGTGATAAATAGTTAATTAAAATTCAATTGAATTTGTAATTAATTGTTCGTTTCGGTTAACAACAACAGTTGTTTTATCACCTTTTTTTAGTGCCGATAACGCTTTCATATAATCTTGCATTGTTAAAACTTTTACTCCTCCTAGCTCTACTACAACATCGCCAACCAATAATCCAGCTTTAAATGCTGGTTTGCCTTCGGTAACACCATCAATTCGCATTCCTTTTCCTTCAAACGTGTAATCGGGCATAACGCCTAATGTTACTTTCCATGTTGTTTTTGTTGATGTAGGCGAGGCTGTTTTTTGAAACACTAACTTTGAGTGTGAATCTAGTTCGTTAATCAATGTAACAATGTATTCTAGTACTTTTTTTTCGCCTTCAAAATTTATTTTCTCAACATCATCGGTAGGTTTATGATAATCGTTGTGCTGGCCTGTAAAAAAATGAAGTACAGGAATATCTTTTAAATAAAAATTAGTTTGATCGCTTGGCCCAATTCCCGAACTATCTTTTTTTATAGAAAAATAAGTATTTGTTTTATCTAATAAAGGAACCCAAGTAGGCGATGTGCCAACCCCATAAACCAATAATTTTTTTGTGCTATCGTTTAAGCGACCAATCATATCCATATTAAACATATAGTTTATAGTTGCTAATGGTAGGGTAGGGTTATCGCACCATTTTTTAGAACCTAGCAATCCAAGTTCTTCGCCACTAAAACACATAAACAAAAAATTATAATTTTCTTTTTTATTATTTGATGATAAATAGTTTGCTAATTGTAAAACACCTGCAGTTCCGCTGGCATTATCATCTGCTCCATTATGTATTTTGTTACTAGGGTTTGCATCAAGGCTATTGTAATCGTGGCCTAAACCCAAGTGGTCGTAGTGGGCACCAATAACAATTGTGTAAGGCGCGCTGTTATCTAAAAATCCAATTACATCAATACCTTTTCTTTCTTTAATATTAATTGAAGAAGTGTCGTGCGGATTTGTATTTTTTTTAAATGTAAAGTTATAATTGTAGCCGCTATTACCTTTTGGTATTAAACCACAAGCCTTAAATGATTTTGAAATATAAGCCGCAGCAATTTTTTCTTCGGGTGTAGATGTTCCTCTTCCTTTTAATTTATCTGATGCTAAAAAAGTAATATCTTTTTTTAATTGTGTTTGGTTTATTTGTGCATTCGAAATCGTAAATCCAAAAAGTATTAAGGCTGTAATTAAAGATTTAATCATTAGTTATTGTAATGTTTTTTAAAACTTTAAATGTTTTACTGATACCCCTGCCTTTTGTAATTCTTTTAAAGAGTCAATACCAATGCGTAAATGATCGGTTACAAAATCAGTTGTTACTTTTTTATCACTTTCTTCTGTTTTAACGCCTTCGGGTATCATTGGTTGGTCGCTCACCAACAATAAAGCACCAACTGGTATTTCGTTATAAAAACCAACACTAAAAATAGTGGCAGTTTCCATATCAATTGCCATTGCACGTATTGTTCGTAAGTATTCTTTAAATTTCTCATCGTGTTCCCAAACCCTACGGTTAGTTGTATAAACAGTTCCTGTCCAATAATCGCGGCCACTTAAGCGAATTGTATATGATATTGCTTTTTGTAAATTAAACGACGGTAAAGCAGGCACCTCGCTCGGAAAATAATCGTTAGATGTACCCTCGCCACGTATGGCGGCAATTGGTAAAATTAAATCACCAATTTCATTTTTCTTTTTTAAACCACCACACTTACCTAAAAATAAAACTGCCTTTGGCGAAATTGCAGTTAGCAAATCCATAATAGTAGCTGCCATTGCACTACCCATACTAAAGTTTATAATTGTAATATTATCAAACGTTGCCGATTGCATAGGCCTATCTTGCCCTTCAATTGTTACATTATTCCACTCGGCAAACATTTTAACGTAACCACCAAAATTGGTAAGTAAAATATAATTACCAAATTCATTTAATTGTTTTCCGGTGTAGCGTGGTAACCAATTATCTACAATTTCTTCTTTTGTTTTCATAAAAAATTTAACTTTACCAAAAGTAATAAATATTGTGTCATTACCGTTACTAAATTTCCCAGCTATTAAAGCTCGTTTTAAAAAAAACGAAAAAGGTACTATTCAAATATTTGACAGTATTCGTAATAAATTTGTGGATTTAACACCCGAAGAATGGGTTAGGCAACACGTAATTTATTTTTTTGTTGATGAGTTAAAAACTCCCGCATCAAAAATAGCAGTAGAAAAACAACTTAAATTAAACAATACTATTAAACGAACCGATATAGTAATTTACGATTTAGGAATTAAACCATTAGTAATTATAGAATGTAAAGCTCCAAATGTAGACATTAACCAAGCAACCATAAACCAAGCGTTAAACTATAACCTTACTTTAAATGTGCCCTATTTATTTTTAACCAATGGCAACTCACACGTATTTTTAGAAAACTTAAACGGTATTTTTTCTGTAAACAAACAAATTCCCTCATACAACAATTTAATAACTAAAATTAACACAATTAATAACTAGCTCATTGTTAAGTGTTTATGTTTAATTTTAATGCTGTTAAAAATCAACTGTTAATAAACTCACTCAGCTTGGTGCGTATTAGCTTTGCATAATTCAAAAAAAAGAATATTTTTGTAAAGTTCAAAAAAATAATTAATAGGTTGGTAATCAAAAAAATATCTGTTTTAGCTTTAATGATGTTATCATTAGGTGTAATGGCTTTTTCTCCTGATGAAAAACCTATTAAAGATGATGGAAAGAAAAAAGCGGTTAAACGCGACGATACAACTAAAATTGTTTTACCACAATCGTTATTAGTATTAAATGATGACGATGAAAACGAAGAAGAAGTTGATTCGTTATTAGCATTTCCATCAAACGATTTATATTCGAGCTGGGATACCACAACAATACATCCTTATTCGTTTGTAGAAAGTTTTAAGCAAGAAGAAGCCTTAATTAAATTAACAGAGCCTACCGATTGTGGTTTTGTTTTGCCTTTTAAGGGCGCTGTTACATCTGAATTTGGATGGAGACATAAACGCCCACATTACGGTACGGATATTGATTTAGAAACAGGCGATAAAGTTGTAGCTGCCTTTGATGGTATGGTACGCATAGCTAAGTTAAACCGAAGCTATGGCAATGTTGTAATTATACGCCACAACAATGGTTTAGAAACAGTTTACGCTCATTTATCGAAAATATTAGTTGAGGCAGGACAGCGAATTGAAGCAGGACAAGAGTTAGGGCTAGGTGGTAACACGGGGCATTCATTTGGATCGCACTTGCATTTTGAAATGCGTTATTTAGGGCAAGCAATTGATGCCGAGGATTTTGTAAACTTTGAAAACGGATCGCTTAAAAAAAATGATATTGTTATATCAAAAACAGATGTTATTAATAAATACGATTTAAGAGCTTTACACAATCGTCATCAAAAAGATTTGAGTTACGCGCACAGTTCAAATAAAAAAATTAAAGGTAAGGGCAAAAAAAGTAAAGCATATAAAATACGAAAAGGAGATACACTCGATAAAATTGCTCGCAGAAATCATACTACTGTAAAAGCATTATGCAAAAAAAATGGCATCAAAAGAGGTAAAAAGTTAAAAGCAGGTCAAAAAATTAAAGTTTAGTTTAAAACATAAATTAAAAAAAAACCTTTAAATATTATTTAAAGGTTTTTTTATGTTTGTTAATTAAAACGTTTATAAATTTAAACTAAGTTGATGTATTAAGTTCTTAAAAAAAACAAATCGATATTTTGTATATTTAAAAATTAATTGAAAACAAAAAAATAAAACATGAAATTACTTCAAAATAAAGTAGCGATTATAACTGGCGCATCTCGTGGAATTGGAAAAGGAATTGCCGAAAAATTTGCCGAACAAGGTTGTAATATCGCTTTTACATACTTATCATCAATAGAAAAAGCAACAGCCTTTGAAACTGAATTAACAAGTAAATACGGAGTAAAAGTTAAAGGCTATCAAAGCGATGCCGCAAATTTTGCAGCCGCCGAAAAATTAGTTGTAGATGTAGTTGCCGAGTTTGGAACAGTTGATGTATTAGTTAACAATGCAGGCATAACCCGCGATACGCTATTAATGCGAATGAGCGAACAGCAATGGGACGAGGTAATGAATGCGAACTTAAAATCGGTATTTAATTTAACAAAAGCCGTACAAAAACCAATGCTTAAAGCCCGTAGTGGTTCAATTATAAATATGAGTTCGGTAGTTGGTGTTAAGGGTAATGCTGGTCAAACAAATTACTCGGCATCAAAAGCGGGTATTATAGGCTTTACAAAATCGGTGGCGTTAGAGTTGGGGTCGCGTAACATACGTAGTAATGCAATTGCACCAGGTTTTATTGAAACCGAAATGACAGCAGCGTTAGACGAAAAAACCGTGCAATCGTGGCGAGATTCTATTCCCTTAAAACGTGGTGGCTCAGCAGAAGATGTTGCAAATTTAACCTTGTTTTTAGCTAGCGATATGAGTACATACATTACTGGGCAATGTATTAATGTTTGTGGAGGAATGTTGACATAAATAGGATATAGAATTATATAAGTAAGTTAATAAGTACCTTATAGTAATTAAAGGTTTTTTTTATTTGTTTAATTTTTATTTATAAAAAAATGCAATTTATTTCTAATTACCCTTGGTACTATTCTCTATTATGTTTATTAATAGGGTTTGTTTTTAGCGCGTTACTTTATGTTAAAGATAAACACAATGCCGAGCGCTCAAAAATAGTATTATATAGCTTAGCCACACTTCGGTTTGTATCGGTTACAACTATTGCATTTTTATTATTAAATTTTTTTATAAAACGCTTAGTTTACGAAACCGAAAAACCTGTTATTATAGTAGTGCAAGATAACTCCTCTTCGTTAGTTGCTAATAAAGATTCTACAAACATAAAAACAACATACACAAAAAAATTAGTAGAGTTTATTAATAGCCTTAAAAAAACGTACGATGTAAAAACATACCAATTTGATAGTGAATTAAAACAAACAGAAACTTTTAATTTTAAAGGTAAAGAAACAGATTTATCAGCAGTTTTTTTAGACATTGAAAATAATTATGCTAACAAAAATATTGGCGCAATTGTATTAGCTAGCGATGGTATTTATAACAAAGGAGCAAATCCAATATATAGTGCTAAAACTATTAATGCACCAGTATATACTATTGCCTTGGGCGATACAGTTGCTTTAAAAGATGTGTGGATACAAACGATAAACCATAATCAAATAGCATACTTAGGTAATAGTTTTACATCAGAAATTATAATAAATGCTATTGATTTAAAAGATAAAAATGTGGAGCTTTCTGTTTCTCAAAACGGTAAAACTATAAAAACCGAAAATGTATTTATTAACTCATCTAACTTTAGTAAAGCATATAACTATGTTTTAGATGCAAGTAAAATAGGAATACAAAAATATACGGTTTCGTTATCAAGTTTAACAGATGATATAAACAAACAAAATAATAGTCAATCGTTTGTTATTGATGTTATTGATAATCGTGAAAAAGTGTTGATTTTAGCAAATGCACCACATCCAGATATTGCAGCCTTGCAACAAAGCATAGCTGAAACACAAACCTACGAAGTTGAAGTTGCGCAAGCAGAAGAATTTACTAAGCCCCTAAAACCTTATTCGTTAATTATATTACATCAACTACCAATTTTAACAAATCGTATTGCTAACGAAATTAAAAATAACAACCAACCCGTGTTTACAATTGGTGTTAATGCAACTTTGCAACAAAACAAAGGTACTAATGATGTTGAGCCTTGCTATCAAAAACAATTTTTGTTGTTTAGTGTAAGTACTGAATTGCAAAATTATTTTAAAAATTTTACTGCTGTAAAATGTGCATTTAATAAAATTGAAACAAAAACAGGAACAACTAACTTATTAACTCAAAAAATTGGCGCTATAGAAACCAGCGAACCCTTATTTTTATTTAATGAAATTAATGGCGTTAAATCGGCTTCGTTTTTAGGTGATGGCTTGTGGCGTTGGCGTATGCGCGATTTTGCAGAGCACCAAAACAATAATCTGTTTAATGAGTTAATTAATAAAACAGTACAATATTTATCGGTTAAAGCCGATAAAAGTTTTTTTAGAGTGTATACTAAAAAAATAATTAACGAAAACCAAGCTTTAGATTTTACGGCCGAAGTATATAACCAAAGTTATGAGTTAGTTACCGATCCCGATGTTACATTGGCATTAAAAGATGGAAACAATAAAACATACAACTACACCTTTAGTAAAAAGCAAACTATGTATAGCTTAAGTGCAGGGCAATTTGCGGCAGGGCAATATAGTTATGAAGCAACTGTAAAGTATGGCGATAAATTATTTACAAAATCGGGTATTGTTTTAATTAAAGAAATTGTTTCCGAAAAAATTAACACAATTGCTAACCATCAATTATTATATCAATTATCAAAACAAAGTGGCGGTAAACTATACTATCAAAATCAATTTAACGAATTACAAAATGAGTTATTAAAAACAGATAATATAAAATCTATTACCTACACCCACAAACAATTAAACGATTTAATAAATTTAAAGTGGATATTCTTTTTAATTTTAATATTACTATCTATCGAATGGTTTTTAAGAAAACATAATGGTAAGGTGTAAATTAATAGTACATAAATAAAATATCAAACTGATGAAAAGTCTTTATTTTTTTAAACTAAACAACATGAAAAAAAGTGTAATAGTTGTTTTAAGTTTTTTTTGCCTACCAATTTTTGGTCAATCCCCAACATTTATTTCGCAATGGAATTATACTCAAAAAACCATTTTAATTATAGATTCGATGACAACATCTATAAAAAAACAAAAAATAAAATTTTTAAAACAAAAAAATAAATATTACAGTGATAAAGAATTTAAGACTTCTCGAGAAGAAATAATTAAAATTAAACAAGGTAACATTGTAACTAAAACCTATTACAAAATAAAAGGAGTCTGTAAAATAAAAGAATTAAAAATTAATGGTAATCAAACGTATATCGAATCTGAATTTAACATTAACGGATATGGACCAACAATTAAAAACATATTTATAAACATAGGTAGCTCAACTTGGCATTTTAATTATTTAAATGTTGAGGCTAATAATAGTAATCAAGAAATGAGAGATAAATATAAAACAGAAACAATTTTTAATTGGCCCAACTAATAAATAGTGTTTTTTAATAGATGAAATATTTTTATATTTTTAGTTGTTCAGTAATTGGGTTTTTATTAAAATCTCAAAACTTAAATGTGCCCGTTAGGCAATTAAATGCAATGAATGGGACTCAATTTATTGCTGCAATTACACCTTTAAGTTTTACAAATCGCGAAAACTTAATTTACAACGAAGTAATAAAAGGTAATGTTCCAAATTTTTACCGAACCCTTTCGCTTGTAACATCTACCGCAGTAATAAGTGGGAGTTTACAAAGTGTGAGCTATTATGTAACTCCCGATTACTTAGCTATTGGTTGCGATAGTAATTATTTTTTATGCCCAATGAGCCCAATAGTTGCAACTAAAATTGCGGATAGTTTGGGCTGTACTTTACCAACTCGCAAAATGGTGAATGATATTTACACACAAGCAAGTTTAAAATTAACACCGTTAACAATACCCGCAAGCGGAACAATGACAACAGTTCAGGCTTTTGCGCAACATAATTCATCGGTAACAATACAGCGCAATGCACAAATTGCAAGTTACCCGTTAGGTACGTTAACTGGCGGCGATAAAAAAGATGTTGTTATATCTAACCAAATTTATACTACTGCTAACAGAGTTGTAATTTATGGTTGGCACACAAGTGTTGGCAATCCTATACAACCACTAAGCAATGTGCACGCCGATACTTATATGGATTATAGCCACGGCATGCGTTTTATACAAAATAGTGTTGTGTATAACGGAAACATAACAAGTATTAAAGCAATTTTACAATCATCAACTTTAAATACCTTGTTAAGCAATGAAGGTGTTATTACTCCTGCTCAATATCCATATAATAATGTGGTAACATCATTAGCGCAACCAAAATCGTTTGCAGTAATTAATAAAGCAAATAATACCTTACAAATTAAAGTTAAAAACGATGTAGATGCAACGCATTATAAAATACAAACAAGCACAAACGGCATAACATTTAATGCGCCACAACTAATTATAAAAACAAATTTAATTTTAAGTACGCTAACAGCTAATCAAATTTATTATGTAAAAATTGCAGCTTATAATGCTACTACTTCAATCACATCAACTTACTCTGAATTATTAGCCGCTGTACCATGTAATTTTCAGGATAGTATGTTAATTGTAAATGGTTTTGATAGGGTTGTAGCTGGTAATACATTTGATTTTGTTAAGCAACATGGCGGCTCAATTTATGCAAACAATCATTATTTTTCGAGCGCAACAAACGAGGCTATTCAAGATGGATTAGTAGCACTAAATAACTACAAAGCTGTAAATTGGATTTTAGGAAAAGAAAGTACCATTACCGAAACCTTTAGTAATAGCGAGCAAACCATTGTAGCTAATTATTTAAAACAAGGCGGTAATTTTTTAGTTAGTGGTAGCGAAATAGCTTGGGATTTAGATAACAGTGGCAGTACAACCGATAAAACATTTATTGCAAATTATTTAAAAGCAACATATTTAGCCGATGCGCCAAACAATCAAGCATCTACTTGGTATAAAGTTGTAAATCAAAATACGGTTAATAGCATTTTTAATTTTACTGATACACTAAGTTTTGATAATGGCACACAAGGCACGTATAATGTTGATTATCCAGATGTGTTAATGCCTGTAAATGGATCAACACCAACCTTGCTTTATACCAATAACATAACTAGTGTGGCGGCTATTTGTTTTTCAGGAATATTCCCATCGGGCACCACTAATGGCAAAGTAGTTTATTTTGGATTTCCGTTAGAAACCATTGTTAATACTACAAAACGAACAGCAATTTTTGCCAATGTGTGGTATTATTTTTTTGCAAATACAACTTCTTTAAATTACAATTTTAGTAGTAACGGTTTGCTACTATACCCTAATCCAACTAAAAACAGTGTTTTTTTTAAATTAAAAAATGACATTGTAAATAGTATTATGATATCAGATATAAATAACAAGGAAGTATTGAAACTAACTGCCAATGTTGAAAACGAAATTGATTTATCTAATTTGGATGAAGGCATTTATTTTATTACATTTAATACTGATAAGACTGTAATTACTAAAAAAATAATTAAACTTAAAAATTAAAAAACATCACATGAAAAAACAATTACTCGCATTAAGTATTATTACAAGTACAATGGTAGTGGCACAAAGCCCCGATTGGACTAATTTACAAAACACAAATTTTCCGGCAGTAGCAGCAGGTACAAGGTATATGGATGCCGTAAACCCAATGGTTTTATGGGCAACTGGTTATAA
>JAYSUQ010000213.1:0-3397 GCA_043718985.1 Bacteroidota bacterium
GCAACTAATCATAAAAATAATTTTTATTTAGCCGTTTGCGATAGCACTGGCCACGGTGTACCTGGCGCATTTATGAGTATATTAAATATTGGTTTTTTAAGTGAGGCTATAAAAGAAAAAAATATTTTAGAACCAAATAAAATATTAAACTATGTGCGAGATAGATTAATTGAAAGTATAAGTAAAGATGAACAAAAAGATGGTTTTGACGGCATTTTATTATGCATTAATCAGCATACAAATCAAATAACGTATGCATCTGCTCACAATGCACCTGTATTAATTAGTGATAATAAAATTATTGATTTACCAAAAGATAAAATGCCAGTTGGGCAAGGCGAACGCAAACAAGAATTTAATTTATTTAGTGTTGATGTTAAAAAAGGCGATACACTTTATTTATATACTGATGGTTACGCCGATCAGTTTGGTGGAGAAAAGGGCAAAAAATTTAAATACAAACCTTTAAATGAATTATTACTTAACAACACACACTTAACTATGGTTGAACAAAACCTTTTATTGCAAACAACGTTTGATAATTGGAAGGGCAATTTAGAACAAGTAGATGATGTTTTATTAATTGGAATAAAAATATAATCAATAAGTATTCATTACATTTATACAAACCTAAAAACTAGCCACTATGAAAATCAAAAACATTTTTAAAAAATTAGAAAAAACAGTTACGAAAGCCAACATTCAAAAATTAGAAAAAAATCAATTAGAGAAATTGGTTGGTGGGGCAGAGACATTAAAAGGTAAAATTAAAGATACTGGAGGTGACCCTATTTTGTTAGGTAATTAAATCGTAACACATCAAAAAAAAGCCTACTTAAATTGTAGGCTTTTTTGTTATTCCTTAAGTCTACTCTCCTCTAGCCTTAACTCTTCTTCAATTTCTTTTTTTCGTTTTTCCTCATTAAATTTCGCATCTTTTTTAAGTTTTTCATCAGCTAATCGCTCATTTAAATCGCTGTTGCGCCTGCGTTTTTCACGTATACCATCCATATAATTTTTAGTAGTAATTACAATTACCCCACCTAAACAATCGCCATATTGCGCAGGTATTCCGCCGGTAATCATCGATACGTTTTCAACCGATAATGCCGCAGGATCTTGTAAATTTGGGGTTCTTACGCCATCAATAACATAATCTGTTGCTCCGCCTCGACTTCCTCGCACATGAAAACTGCCATCTTCATCGAGCTTTACATCTGATGATACACTTGCAATTACAGCTTTAATATCGCCACGTGGTCCAGCCGATGAGTGCAAAAAAGTATTTGCATCTATACTTTGCATTGTACAAATATTTTTATCAATAATACTTTCGTTAAAAGTAGCAGTTACTGTTACCCCAGTTAAATCGTTGGTATTAGCTTTAAAATCAACGTAAGTAGTTCTATCTGTATTAATTTTTATTTGAGTTAGGCGCTGTGTTTGTATTTCGGCACTTTGTATAATTGCCTCGTATAAACCTGGGTTTAATGGCTTATAAGTATAATAACCATCGGCATCGGTAACTGTGCCGCCAACTAAAACACCACCTTGTGTTATTTTAACGGTTACGCCAAATAGTGGTTCTAATTCGTTATTTTTAATTTGTCCTTTAATGCCCCCTGTTTGGGCAATTACAAAAACACTTACGCAACTTAAACATAATGTTGAAATTGATTTTTTAATGCTGTTTTTCATGATAATTTGTTTTTAAAAATTAATAATTTGTATTTTAAAATTGCATTCTTTATTTTAAGACGATAATAAAAATTATTTCCATAAAAAATATTTCTATTTTTAGTTTATGGAATTATTATTGGCAAGCGTCTATAATTTAATATATGTGGTTTTTTAAAAAGCAAGATGATAAAACAGATGAGCAACTTTTAACCAGCTATAAACAAAGCGGTAATAAAGAATTTTTTGCGCAATTATTTAGCAAACATGTTAAAATTGTTTACGGTACCTGTTTGTTTTATTTACAAGATAAAGATGATGCACAAGATGCAACTATGGTATTATTTGAAAAAATTTCGGAAACTATTAATTCGCAAACTATTTTAAATTTTAAAGGCTGGCTAAGTTTTGTGGTGCGTAACCATTGCATTTCAATTATTCGTAAAAACAAAACTTATCAAAAAAACATTAAAATTTATTACGAATTCGAATACCAAGATCCTAACCAAAAAACTGAAGAAACATTAAGCGAAATTACCGACGATGTTATGTTGCACAATTTAAAAAACTGCTTACCAAAATTAAAAGAACAACAACGAGTTTGTATAAGTTTATTTTACTTACAAAATAAAAGTTACCAAGCAATAGCCACAATAACTAATTATAGTATTAACGAAGTAAAAAGTTACATACAAAACGGCAAACGAAATTTAAAATTAATGATATTAGAACAACCCTTAATTTAATGGCGCAAAAAACAAATAAAAAAACCAAACAACTTGATGATTTAAATTATTTATCGGCAATTGCATTTGATAAGTATGGGTTTGATGAAAAAGATATAGAGGTTATTGCAAATAAATTAAATACTAAATCAAAATTGCAAACGGTATTAGCTACAATTTTTGTAGCTATAATAAGTGCTTTATTTGTAGCATCTACTTTGTTTTTTGCTTGGAATCAAAAAGGCAAAAACCACCAATCTATTTATCAAAATTTAATTCAAGAAAAAAAAGCATTAACTTTAAATAATTTAGTTACTAATAACGATACTGTATTTCCTATAATTGCATCAATAGAAAGTAAATCTATTGGTGAAAATTTTCATTCATCAACCAACAAAAAAGAATTAGGCGAGCCAATTGATATATCAGAAACATTAGTGCCAATTAATGCGTTAATTGAAGTAGAAAAATACATTGAACCTGAAAGAGAATTGAAATTTAGATTTATTGCCAATGCACCTATTGAATATATACACAACTTAAAAGTTACTAATTATAGGCTATATTATTTCAAAAACAATAACGAATTTAATTTAGATGAAACATCTGGCCTTTTAGCACAATACGAAAATGCATCTCAAATGCAAAAAGAATATGTAATAAAACCGACTACCTATTTAGCGCACAAAATGATACAACGAGCAATGAAGTTATATGCAAATAACAAATACCAAAATTGTATTGAAGAGTTAAGTTTACTTTACAACTACAACAAAAACGATGCAAATGCTCAATTTTATTTAGCAATGTGCTATTATCAAATAAATAAATTTGAAATTGCTAAATCTTTTTTTGTTAAAAATTTAGAGGGCGACAATAATATTTTTAATCAAGAATCGGAATTTTATTTAGCACTATGTTTATTAAATACTAATAAAAAAAACGAAGCAACAAATCTATTACAGGTTATTATTAACAACAAAGGCTTTTACAGC
>JAYSUQ010000214.1:0-9590 GCA_043718985.1 Bacteroidota bacterium
TTTTGCTTGAATTTTAGTCATTTCAATTTCACCCGCATCGTAAACGCCTATTGAATTTTTACATTCGCAAACCCTATTTTTTTTACAAGAAATTAATTCGAATAAAAATATAATTATGGCTAATATTTGTAAGGGTTTCATTTTTGAAAAAAGTATACTTTGCTAAAATTAGTAAATTATTGGTATTAATATTTGGTTTTTATCACAAATGCTACTATCTTTGCCATCCTATATAAAGAAATATTAAAAATTTAAAATAATAAAATGTTAATAGTAGCAGTAAAAGAAGGTGAAAGCATTGAAAAAGCTTTAAAAAAGTTTAAAAAGAAATTTGAAAAAACTGGCGTAGTTAAACAATTACGTTCACGTAAAACTTTCGAAAAACCATCAATTAGTAACCGTCAGCAAAAAATTAAAGCGGTTTACAAACAAAAAATGCAATTAGGATTAGCCGCCGAATAAGCTAATTTTTTTAAATAATTATAACAAAACCTAAGGGTAATCGAATTTTAAAGTTAAATTCGCTACACCCTTAGGTTTTTTATGTTTCATACTCACCTTAATTCATTTTTTGATTATTTAGAATATGAAAAAAAATATTCTAAACACACCCTTGTTTCTTACCGAGCAGATATAAATGAATTTTGCGAGTTTTATTTAAAAACTAATTCTACAATTATTTTATCCGAAATTAATTATCAAATAATTAGAACCTGGGTTACACAATTATTCGATTCTAATAAATCATCAAAAACAATTAATCGTAAAATCTCATCATTAAAGTCGTTTTATAAATTTTTAATGCGTGAGCAACTTGTTGCCTTAAACCCAACCAGTAAATTAACTGGGCCAAAAAACAATAAGCGCTTACCTATTTTTATTGAAGAGCATAAAATGGATAAATTACTAGATACTATTAAATTTAGTGATGATTTTGAAGGGTTGAGGGATAAATTGATTATTGATATTTTATATCAAACAGGAATAAGGCGAACTGAATTAACGCATTTACAAATTAATGACATTGATTTACAGAATCTTACCATTAAAGTGTTAGGGAAACGAAAAAAAGAACGCCTAATTCCAATTTCTTTACAACTAAAACGTAACCTTGATGAGTACATTAACGTAAAAGAAAGTAAAAACTTAACTAATTTGTTTTTGCTTGTTAATTTAAAAAACGAAGTTTTAACCGATTCGAAAGTTTATACACTCGTAAAAAAGTATTTATCGTTTGTAAGTACTCAAAAAAAGAAAAGTCCTCACGTTCTTAGACATACATTTGCAACTCACTTATTAAATAATGGTGCCGATATTAATGCTGTTAAAAATTTACTTGGTCATTCGAGTTTAACGGCTACACAAATTTACACGCATAACACAATTGAAAAATTAAAAAAATCTTATAAACAAGCGCATCCCAGAGGTGACAATTAATATAAATAAATAAACCAAAAAAAAGGAGGATTAATTATGACAACTACAATTCAATCAGTGCACTTTGATGCAGACAGAAAATTAATTGATTTTGCAAATGAACGTATTAATAAATTAAAAACTTTTTACGATGGTTTTACAAGTAGCGATGTAATTTTTAAACTCGAAAAATCGTCAAGCAATGAAAACAAAATAGTAGAAATTAAGTTAAATGCTAAAGGGCAAGAACTTTTTTCGAAAAAACAAGCCGCCTCATTTGAAGAATCTATTGATTTAGCCTGCGATGCATTAAAAACTCAAATTAAAAAATACAAAGAAAAAGCTGGAGCATAAAATTTAAATTAATTTTTTACTTTTTTTAGCTCCTTTAAATTAAAAGTCTCGAATTTTATTCGAGACTTTTTTATGAAGTCTTGTTTTTTGTATTAAGATAAAATTAAATTTTTATAATTTGGTAAAAAAAAATCAACTGTATTAACTAAACCTAATTGCTTTTATTGGTGTTATTTTATTTAAAATAAGTGTTGGTATTAACATCATTATTATGCACGATGCAACCGTACCAATATTTATTAAAACAACATGGCGTAGTGTTAAATTTATTGGCACATAACTTAAATAATAAGTTTCGGGGTTTAAGGTTGCAAAATTAAAATAGTACTGCAACATACAAATACCAACGCCTATTATGTTGCCAATAAATAAACCTTTAAATAATAATTTTAGCGACACATAAATAAATATTTTACGCACCTGGCTATTTGGTAATCCCAAGGCTTTTAAAACGCCAACCATGCTGGTTTTTTCTAAAATTAAAATTAGCAATGCCGATATCATATTAATACCTGCAACTAAAACCATTAATGTTATTATTATTATTGCATTAACATCAATCATATCTAACCACCCAAAAATATTTGCTTGTAATTTTTTAGTGTTAACTACCGTGTAATTATAACCTACCAAATCATTTACTAAATCGGTTGTTTCGTTTAATTTATTAAAATCGTTAACAAATACTTCGTAGCCTGCTACTTGCTTATTATTCCAATAATTTAATGTTTGTATTTGTTTAATATCAACCAATACTAAATTTTTGTCAAATTCGGCAAAGCCCGAATTAAAAATACCTTTAATGTAAAAATCGCGCACACGTGGTTCGTAATTAATGTAATTGCTGCCCAAAAGTGTTGTATCCGTTAACTTTTTTTTGGTCATAAAATACATTAATATTTTTTGATTAAGTGTTAAGTTTAACTTTTGTGCTAAAGTTTTTGAAATAAAAATATTCTTTGATACACTATCCTTATTAATAGTAAGCGTTTTTCCATCGGTAACATATTCCGCTAAGTTAGTCCAATCAAAATGCTCGTCAACTCCCTTTAAAACTACACCTTCGTTATCGGTTTTTGTTTTTAAAATTCCATTTTTTGTTGCAAATACTTGTACGTGCTTTATACCATTTATTTCACTTATTTTATCTAATAATGTGTCGTTTAATGTAATTGGATTTGGCTCTAACGATTGATTTTTGTTGTAATCGTTAATTTGCATGTGCGAGGTAAAGCTCACAACTTTTTTTGTAATTTGATTTTGAAAACCTGTAATAACAGCAATTGTAATTATCATAACCGCTACGCCTAATGCAATGCCCACGGTTCCAATTTTAACTATTGGAGTAGATATGTTTTTGCTACTGTAATTTTCACCTAAAATACGGGTTGCTATGTAATTCGAAAAATTCAAAGTATTATATTTACATTGTAAATTTAATTTATAATATGCGATTTTTCATCATTTTAATTCTATTTTTTTTAAATCAAATTTTGTGTTTTTCTCAAGCTCAAATTCAAATGTACAGTAGTATAACAACTGGTGCTCAACAAATGCCGTTGTATTTATTTAAACTAAAAAATAAAAAAGTAGCAATAGTTACAAACGCTTCGGGCATTATTGGCAATAAGCATTTAGTTGATACATTATTAAAACACAAAGTAAATATTGTTAAAATATTTGGGCCCGAGCACGGCTTTAGAGGTACAAGCGATGCTGGCGAAAAAGTAAAAAGTGGAAAGGATGCTAAAACTGGCGTTACAGTTGTATCGCTTTATGGTTCGCACAAAAAGCCAACTAAAGAAGATTTAAAAGGCATTGATATAGTAATATATGATATACAAGATGTGGGGGTTAGGTTTTACACTTATATATCTACAATGACTTATGTGATGGAGGCTTGCGCCGAAAACAAAAAAGAATTACTAATTTTTGACAGACCAAATCCAAATGGTTTTTACATTGATGGGCCTGTAATGGAAACTAATTATACCTCATTTTTAGGTTTGCACAAAGTGCCAATTGTTTATGGTATGACGTGTGGCGAGTATGCAACAATGGTTAATGGCGAAGGCTGGTTAAAAAATAAAATGAAATGCAAACTCACTATTATTGCATTAAAAAATTATGAACGTAACAAATTTACATCTACTTTACCTGTTAAGCCATCGCCAAACTTACCTAACGATACGGCAATTTTATTTTACCCAACTTTAGGTTTATTTGAGGGCACGGTAGTCAGTTTAGGTAGAGGCACAAACTTTCCGTTTCAATACATTGGATACCCTTTTATTAATAGTATTGATAGTATGTTTAGCTTTATACCAACAACTACTAAAATAACTAAAGCTCCAAAATATCAAGATACTGTTTGTTATGGGTTTAATTTAGCAACACAGTTTAAAAAGCAACTATTAAACAAACAAATTGAATTACCGTTGCTAAATACATTTTACAAATTATGCATAACTAAAAACAATTTATTTTTTGATAAAAACTTTAATTACCATGCGGGTAACGATTTATTACAACAACAAATAAGTAATAACAGCTCTGATTTTGAGATTAGGCAGTCATGGCAAGAAAATTTAGATACGTTTAAAATAACGCGTAAAAAATATTTACTATATACCGATTTTTAATTTTTTTGGTAAGCGTGAAATTTAGATAGGGAGTTTGTTCTTTATTTTTTTTAAAGCGAGCCTAAAAATTTAAGTACTGCATCTCTTTCTGTTTTAGTTAAACTTTTAAATAAATTTTTAGAGTTATCAGCTTCGCCACCGTGCCACATAATAGCTTCGGTTAAATTGCGGGCCCTACCATCGTGTAAAAAATTATTATGCCCATTAACAACTGTTGTTAAACCAATGCCCCATAATGGCGATGTGCGCCATTCGTTTCCCGTAGCCTTATTGTCAGGCCTATTATCGGCTAAGCCAGTTCCCATATCGTGTAATAACAAATCGGTATAAGGATAAATTATTTGATTTGATAATTCGGGAAATGCCATATCAGCTGCTGTTTTTTGTAATGATGTGTGACAGTTTTCGCAGCCTATATTTTTAAATAATTGTTTTCCTTTTTTAACGGTTGCATCATTTGCATTACGTCTAGCAGGCACAGCAAGTGTTTTTATATAATAGGCTACCGCAAATAAAGTACTATCACCTAACTCTGTATCATCATTTTTATTATCATACTGCGGTTGATTATAACTACTTTCTGTTTTAAAAATAAAGTTTGTAACGCCCATATCTTCAACATAAGCGCCAGCAGATTGTTGTATGATGCTTGGCTGTGCGGCCTTCCAACCAAAACGCCCAAGTTTATTGGTTTGCGAAAGCACATCGTAAACATAATTTGGCTTTCCGCTAACGCCATCGCCATTTGCATCAAACTCATCTGCTTTAGCTAAAATATTAGCTTCGTCAATAGCCTCTAATAAGCCTAAACCAAATACAGGTGTTGCCATACGTGGCGATATCATTAAACCAGCTGGCATTGTAGCATACGCATTTGTAAATGTAAATTGTGGTTCTCGTAAAGCATAAGCTTCTCCATCGGCAAACTGATAATTATTTTCGAGGTAATTTACATTAACACCTGCCTCGGCCAATACACCAAATATACCTCGTTGCTGCAATTGCCCTCCAAAACCAGGTACGGGATTTGGCCCGCCGTGTTCATTTTGGCCATCAACACTAACTCTAAGTAATAACGAACTTAAAGCTTCGCCTGTATTTGGTGCTTTTCCTCGGCCATCTCCAATGTGGCACGATGCGCAAGATTGATTGTTAAATATTGGTCCTAAACCATGATTAAGTTGCGAATTATCACTGTTAAAAGTAGCTTCAAAAGCGCCATCACCAAACCCGTGTAGCTCTTCTTTAGCACTTGTTAAGCCATTAAACATTTGGCTAAATGCCGATGAACCGCTTGTAAACGAGGTTTGCTTACCCCCACTATACCATTCGTTAAGGTCATCTTCATTTTTTAATTCAACCGATTTTTTACACGATTGAAAGGCTCCAATTGTTACTATTATTAAAAGTAAACCTATTTTAAATTTATTTTTTTTTAGCTGCATTAAATTTAGTTTGTTAGTGTTTGTACATAAGGTTTTACATCGTTTTCTAAATACGATTTTAAATCGTTAATAGCTGTAATGCAATTTTGAACCTGAATGGGTTGTTGCGAAATAGCATCGCCAAAAGAAACGGTAACATTACCCATTGCGTTTAGTGCATTACTAATTTTAAGTTTAATAGTACCATCCATTGATAAATTATTAGCCTTAATTAAATCCTCTAAGCCTTTTCCATCAACAAAGTATTTTCCTAAATAAACATTTTGTACACTTTTAATATTGTTTGTAAAATCGGTTATCGAGTTTTTTGCAAATGGCGATTCTTCTTTTGTAGGGTCGTTATTATTTAAAGGCTCGGCAATTTTTCCGTTTGCTACTTCATCACAAATGCCAACCATTGCATCAATCATCTCTTCATAAGCTGCTCGTTGTGTTTGGTATATTGCACTACCATTACCTGCGGTTGAAAACTCGTTGGTGTAATTACTTGTTAATGTTGGGTTCCACGATGTTTTTACTTGAGTGCAAAGTGTGCTTAAATTATCGGCTAAAGCTACTAGTAATTCTTTTTCGCGAGCAGTAAATTGTGTTTCAGTTTTATTACCGTTTTGTCCAAATAACATATATTCTATTGGATGAAATCCTTTTAACGACTCTTCTAAATTATTAATATATGTAGGAGTATAAGCTGCTGTTGAATTTAATACTGAATCTATTCGTGCAAAATCAATTGGCCAAGTATCAATGCGAGGGTCAATGTTATCAACACTTACTGGGCCAAACAAAAAACCTTCGCTTTGCTCCCAAGCACTTCTCACGTTTTTCCAGGCCTGTTGTGCATTTGCTAAATTATTAGCTGTAGCTGATGCACTAAATGTTTGTAGCGATGTTAACAAACTAACTGCTTTTATTTGCATATCGCTATAAGTAGCATAAACTACATTAGCCGATAAATCAACTAAAATTTCGGTTTTTATAGTGCTTGGGTTTGCGGGCGCTACATCGGCATCATTATTTTTTTTAGCTTTTTTACAAGCCGATAAATTTATAAGTAGTATTACTGCAACTATTAATTTTAATGAATTCATGTTTTTATTTAATTTAAATAAATGTTTATGTTATTGTTTTTTATTTCTGTTTTAAATTTTTGTAAAGCTTGCGTTGCAGGTTGCATAGTAACATCGCCATCTAAATTAAAACTACTACCGTGCGATGGGCAAAATAAACCCGATTTTGTTGCCGTTAATGGCTGTGTTTGATGCGAGCATTTCATATACAACGCATTGTATGTATTATCTTTTTTCTTAACTAGTAAAATATCAAAATCTAATTTTATATTTTTTACTACTAGCAACTGTTGATTTTCGATAAATGTGTTTTCGGGAATTGTAATTATGTTATTGTTAATTGTTGTTTTAATACTGGCTAATGGCGTGCAAGAATTTAACATACTTAACAACGAGCTTGCACCTAAAATACTTACGCAACCAAGGCACGATGTTTTTATAAATTCTCGACGTTGCATACTAAAAACTATAACCTATTCCTAAATTAACAAAGCTGTTACTCGTATAAAATGGTGCATTAGTAGCATAAGGATTTGTAACATATAATACTTTATTATATTCACCAGTTGTACGTTGAACATAATCTAACTTAACCGATACGCCTCTTAATGGCTGATAATGAAGCCCAACAACAATGTATTGCTTTTGTTGTAAGCCATCTTCAATTCCATTTTTTGGCACACTTGCATTTAAATTAATTGCTTCGTAACGCGCAAACAACACTAAACTTTTAGAATTTAATTTCTCAAAAGGTTTAAATAAATCGTAGCCAAGTTCGGCAAAGTAGCCGTACATGCTTGTTGGCGTATTATTGGCATATGCTAAGTTAATACGTTCGGCATCTTTTATTGTGGTTAAGCAACCCAACATTTTAAACTGAATACCTTTTGCACCGTGGTATTGTACATTTATTTCGTTTAACGATACTGGTGTACCAAATGCACCGTAATCTAAATTTAAACTATCGCCTTGTTTTTTTGATATACCAGCACTACCACCATAATAGGTTGATAGTTGAATTCTAAAACGATTAAAATAATATAACAAAGCGCCGTTTACTGCTAAGTTTGATGCGGTTGCATTTTGCCCCTCAAATCTACCTTCGCGTATGCCACTACCTTGGGTAAAGTTTGCGCTACTTAAACCATTCATTATGGCAGCCGAGTAATTTAAACCTGGTATTTTAGGTATGGTACCGTAAGCACCAATTCCCAATTCGCGCCATGTAGATGGAATTACTAATTGTTCTACATACGACCTATCGTTACTATTAAACGTAGTTGGCAAATGGTTTTCGTTAGTAATACCAATACGTGGTATAAATAACCCACCAATTAAATAATTATTTTTATTTAAATTAAATTTTAAAAATAGTTGTTCCATTGCAATTTCGCCCGATGCACCACCGCCAGCAACTTTTGCATCTTCAACTTCTAATTCCGAAAAAAACGATATTTTGTCAGAAAACCGATGTCCAATAAATAATACATTTCGTGTTAAGTTTGCTTGGCCAGTTTGTGTTCGCAAATCGTACTCAACTTTTGCTTGCCCATAACCAGATAAAACAGTTGGTGCATTTTTTGGTGTTAAACCTGCGTTTAGCGAATCTTCGCGAGTTATTACTTGCGCAGTTAAATTAATGCAAGTTATTAATGTTAAAACGATTCCTGTTTTTTTTAGCATAATTGTAATTTTATACTGCAAATGTATATTTAGAATAATTCTAAACAAATACCCTTTTTGTGGTATACTAAGAAACGTTAATTAATTATTTAAACAGCATTTACTAATTCTTTCCAAACGGTATCGGTTAAAAATGGCTTACAAGTAATTGTTAATTTTTCTTGTTTTACAGGGTGTATAAATTCGGTCTTATAGGAGTGTAAATGTATAGATGCGTTTGGGTTGGTTCTATCAAACCCGTATTTAACATCTCCTTTTATTGGGCAACCAATTGCAGATAATTGCGCTCGTATTTGATGATGACGGCCCGTAAATAAATTAACCTCAAGCAAATGATAGTTGGCTATAGATGCAATTAAGGTATACTCTAACTCTGCTTTTAATGCGCCAACCCGCTCTGTATTAAAAGCTTTTGACATGTTTTTTTGTTCGTTTTTAATTAAATAATGCGTTAAGCGTTGTTTTAATTGTGGCGGTTTATTTTTTACAACGGCCCAATACGTTTTTTGAATTGTTTTATCTCTAAAAATCTCATTCATTCGTGATAAGGCTTTGCTTGTTTTTGCAAATATAACTATGCCCGATACTGGCCTATCTAACCTGTGGCAAACTCCACAAAACACATTGCCTGGCTTATTATCGCGTTGTTTTAAAAAGTTTTTTACTTTTTCGGATAAAGGCATATCGCCTGTTTTATCGCCCTGCACAATTTCCGACGATTTTTTATTGATAATAATTAAATGATTGTCTTCAAATAATATTTGTGAGTTTTCTATTAATTCGTTTTGATGAAACATAGTTAGTTAGGAATTAATTTAAACTCAAGTCGCCTGTTTGCAGCATGTTCATCTTCGCTACAAATGGTTGCGTTATCACAATTGTTAAACAGTTTAGTTTCGCCATAGCCTTTTGCATTAATTCTAAACGGATCAATACCATTTGTAACTAAATATGTTTTTGCAACTAATGCACGTTGTTCACTT
>JAYSUQ010000215.1:0-9582 GCA_043718985.1 Bacteroidota bacterium
ACAAAACATAATTATGCCGAACAAACAAGATGCGACCTGTAAACAAAGGGATACAAAGAACCTATCGCTTAAAATTTAAAACTTTCGGACGGCTGTGTAAAATTTTAAATTAATTTTTTACGATTAATAAAACCTCCTCCAACTAAATCGTTGCCTTCATATATTACAGCGCTTTGCCCTGGCGCAACACCAGTTGCTGCTTCGTGAAACACCATACTTAATGTGTTATCTAATTGATTAATTGTAGTTAAGCGCCCTTCATCTTTATACCTAATTTTTGTAAGGGCAACATAATCTTGCGGTAACGATTCGTATTTAATTAAATTAAAATCGCGCACTGTAATTTCCATTTCTTTTAAGTCTTCTAAATCGCCTAAAATAACGGTATTTGTTTCGGGTATTATTTCTTTTACAAAAACAGGTTCGCCCATTGCAATATCTAAGCCTTTGCGCTGGCCAATAGTATAAAATGGGTAACCTCGATGCGTACCTACTTTTTTATTTTTAAAATAATAATCTCCGCCTTCAACAGTTGCCTCAAGATTTGGTAAACGGTGTTTTAAAAATGAGCGGTAATCATTATCGGGTACAAAACAAATATCATAACTTTCACTTTTGTTTGCCAAATCTATAAAACCAGCATCTTTTGCCATTTGTTTTATGTCTGTTTTTTTATATCCTCCTAATGGGTACATGGTTCGTTTTAAGCTATCTTGCCCTAGGCCCCACAACACGTAGGTTTGATCTTTTCTATGATCTAGGCCTTTATAAATTATTGTACGGTTATTTTCTTGGCGTAATTGTGCATAGTGGCCAGTTGCAATAAATTCACAATCAAGCATATTGGCGCGTTTTAGTAGTGCTTCCCATTTAATGTGTGTGTTACACAATACACAAGGGTTTGGCGTACGGCCAGCTAAATATTCATCAACAAAGTTATTAATAATTTGTTCGCCAAACTCGGCGCGTATATCTAAAATATAATGTGGAAAACCAAAGTTAACAGCCATTGAGCGAGCATCGTTTATACTATCTAAACTACAACAACCTGTTTCTTTTTTACTACTGCCCGATGTTTCGTAATCCCAGGTTTTCATAGTAATACCAATTACTTCATAACCTTGCTCGTGCAACATCATGGCTGCTACCGAGCTATCAATACCGCCACTCATGGCTACTAAAACTTTTCCGCGTTTGCTCATTTTGTGTTTTAATTATACTAAGTAAACTGCTTCTTTTCCTAATGTGGAAAAATCGGTATCAATTCTATCTTGCAGTGTAGTTGATAAAGATAGGCCAACAAAATCGGCTTTTACAGGAAACCGGGTATGGCTTCTATCAACCAAAACAAGCGTGTTTAATTGTTTAACTGGTTTATCTAAAAATAATTTAACGGCATACATTAATGTTTTGCCACTATTTAAAACATCATCAACTAAAATTACCGATTTGTTTTCAAAATCTTTTGTTGCAAAATCAATAGTAGGTTGGGCAGCCCAAGGGTTTTCTTTATCAATTTTAATTTTACCAACCTTTGTTTTAATTTTTGAAATAGAAGTTACTAAAGCCGCAATGCGTTGTGCAACTTTATAGCCATTACCATCAATACCTACAATTAACAACTCTTTTGTTGTAAAATTATTTTCGTAAACTTGATATGCTAAGCGGTTTAGTTTTTGATTTATTTGATGATTATCTAATATTTTTATTTTTTGCATTGCATTTTTACTGATTTATAAAGGTACTTTAAATTATTTTAAAAACTCAATTATGGCTTGGTTAAAGTGTTTTGAATAGCTAAAATGTGCATCGTGCTTAGCTTTAGCAAACACAATTAATTTTGTTGTTTGTGCAAAAGCATTGTTTAATCGCTTACCAACACTCAATGGCACAACGCCATCTTTAGCGCCCCATAGTAAAAGTGTTTGCGTTTTATCTAAATTATAATTGTAGGCTTGATATGTGTTTTGGTATTGGCGCATTGCATCCATTTGCAAAGTTCGGGTAGCGCGGGTAGTATCAAAAACATATGCGATTATTTTTTGTTTTATTTTTTTTGTTGTGGGTAATGCGCTTGATAAAGCTGCTGTTTGCATTGCTTTGTATTCATCAACAGTACTTGGAGATATGATGTTATACATACTTTTTACACCATACGATTGTGCTAGGCTATCTGCCTCAACATTCGAAAAAAATTTAACAGGACCGTCTACAATAATTAATTTTTTTATTTTATCGTGATGCTTTTCATTAAACAATGCTGCTGTTAATCCTCCATAACTAAATCCCAAAAGATTAATAGGTTGTAGTATGTGTAGTTTTTCGATTAAATTATTTAACTGTTTAACCTGAAAATCGACGGTGTAATTGACCGATAAAGAAGTACTTTCTCCAAAATATACTAAATCGGGCACAATTAAATTAAAGTGTTTTGATAATACTTTAATTTGTTTAACCCAATTAGCACGCCCATTGCCACCTAAACCATGCAATAACATTAAATAAGGTTTATTTTTTTTGTTACTAAAATAAACGTGTAAGATTGCATCATCTGTGTTAATTAAAGTATCAAACTGTAAGTGTTTTTTTGCGTTTTTAATTGCTTTATTATTTTGCCACTTAAAAAAAACAGGTGTTTTAGTTTGGCAAAAAACAAAACAAGATTGTAGTATAAATAGTGCTACTAAAAATTTACTCTTCATTGTTAATAATAATTGTGTTTAACCAATCAATAGCATCTAACTCATTACTAAAAATTTTATAAGGGCGTTTAGGTTTATTAAATTGCATGTAAAAATTAGCCATTATTTTATATGCTAAATTGGTAATAACAACAGCTGTAGCTGCTACCATAGATTGATGTTCAATTAAAATTGCATTATCCCTCGCCTCTTTTGTTAGGGTAACATTATCGCCAGCAAAAAAAATAAAAGGCATCAATTTACCCTCTGTAATTTGATCATAACTCTCTAAAAGTTTTGTTTGTAAATCAACATCTATTGTGCAATTATCTTTTATAAATACATAAACTATGTTATTTGTTTTTAAACGAATGTTTACTTCTATACTATCTATTTCTTTTACTACACTAACTAAATTGGCTACCATAATAATTGCTATTAAGTTTGTAAAACACCCACATTATATTGTTTAGTTATTGGCGAGTGGTTTGCTGCCTCAATGCCCATACTAATTACCTTACGAGTATCTAAGGGGTCAATTATTGCATCTAACCAAATACGGCTTGCTGCATAATAGGGGGTTGTTTGTTTATCGTATTTATCTTTAGTTTTATTAAATAATTCGGCTTCTTTTTCGGGAGTAATTTCTTCGCCTTTGGCACTTAAACTAGCTACTTCAATTTGAACTAATACTTTGGCCGCTTGTGCACCGCCCATAACAGCTACTTGCGCTGTAGGCCAACCAACTATTAAACGTGGGTCGTATGCTTTACCGCACATGGCATAGTTTGCTGCACCATAACTGTTACCAATAATAATAGTAAATTTTGGCACAACTGAGTTTGCCATAGCACCAACTAATTTTGCCCCATCTTTAATAATACCACCTTGCTCGCTACGGCTACCAACCATAAAACCTGTTGCATCTTGCAAAAACACTAAGGGTATTTTTTTTTGATTACAGTTCATTATAAAACGGGCAGCCTTATCGGCGCTATCGCTATAAATAACACCACCAAATTGCATTTCGCCTTTTTTACTTTTAACTACCTTACGCTGGTTGGCAACTATACCAACAGCCCAACCATCTATGCGAGCGTATGTGCATACAATGCTTTGACCGTAAAGTTCTTTATATTCATCGTGCAAGCCACCATCAACAATACGTTCAATAATTTCACGCATTTCGTATTGCTTATCGCGTGTATCAGGTATAATGCCATAAATATCTTTTATATCTTTTTTTGGTAATACGGGCGTTTCGCGGTTAAATCCTGCTTTATCATAATCGCCAACTTTACTCATAATATTGCGAATGCGAGTTAAGCAATCAGCATCGTCTTTACATTTATAATCGGTAACCCCACTTACTTCACAATGAGTAGTAGCGCCACCTAATGTTTCGTTATCAATATTTTCGCCAATTGCAGCTTTAACTAAATAACTACCCGCTAAAAATATCGACCCTGTTTTATCTACAATCATAGCTTCATCACTCATAATTGGTAAATAAGCGCCACCCGCAACACAACTGCCCATAACGGCCGATACTTGTAAAATACCCATACTACTCATTACGGCGTTATTTCTAAAAATACGTCCAAAGTGTTCCTTATCAGGAAAAATTTCATCTTGCATAGGTAAAAACACCCCTGCGCTATCAACTAAATAAATAATTGGTAATCGGTTTTCCATTGCAATTTCTTGCGCACGTAAGTTTTTTTTGCCTGTAATAGGAAACCAAGCTCCAGCCTTAACCGTTGCATCGTTAGCAACAACAATACATTGTTTGCCACTAACATAACCTATTACAATTACAACGCCACCTGCTGGGCAACCTCCATGTTCTTCATACATTTCGTAACCAGCAAATGCACCCAATTCAAAGCGCTGCGTATTTTTATCTAATAAAAAATCAATGCGTTCGCGGGCCGACATTTTACCTTGCTCGTGTAATTTATCAAGTCGTTTTTTACCACCACCTTCATATATTTTTTGAAGGCGTTGTTCCATTTGCGAAATTAATAATCGCATTTTATCATCGTTTTTATTAAATTCTAAATCCATTGCTCAAATTTTAGGAAACAAATATATAAGTATTGTAAACTAAATAGATGTTAAAGTCAAAAAATGATGTCAAATACTTTTACAGAAAATCGATTAAAAAAAACAACGCACAAACTATTTTAAAAGCATATTTATGATAAATTATTTGGCAATTAGCTAATAAATAATTTTAAGTGGAAAATAAGATTATAATTGTGGATAAATAGGCTAATAATTTGAGTAAAAATGCAATTTTGTGTTTGAAACTATAACTAAAAACCCTACATTTGCACCCGAATTTAAAAAATACACATAACATGTCTAACCAAGTTGGTAAAATTGCTCAAGTTATTGGTCCCGTAGTGGACGTTAGTTTTGATTTAAACGGAGGTAAACTCCCTAGCATTTTAGATGCTTTAGAAATAGTGCGCGAAGTAGGCGGACCATTAATTTTAGAAGTTCAAAAACATATTGGCGAAAACACCGTTCGTACAATTGCTATGGATAGTACAGATGGCTTATGCCGTGGTATGAAAGTTATTGGAACTGGCTCATCTATTAAAATGCCAATTGGCGATAAAGTTAAAGGACGTTTGTTTAACGTTGTTGGCGATGCCATTGATGGTATTAATACTATGAAAAAAGACGATGGTGTTTCAATTCACCGTCCTGCCCCACTTTTTGAAGATTTATCTACCTCATCAGAGGTATTATTTACAGGTATTAAAGTAATCGATTTAATTGAACCATACTCAAAAGGTGGCAAAATTGGCTTGTTTGGCGGTGCAGGTGTAGGTAAAACAGTATTAATCATGGAGTTGGTAAATAACATTGCTAAAGCATATGCTGGTTTATCAGTATTTGCTGGTGTAGGTGAGCGTACTCGTGAAGGAAATGACTTATTACGTGAGTTTATCGAATCGGACGTTATTAAATACGGCGATGCTTTTAAACATGATATGGAAAAAGGCGGATGGGATTTATCTAAAGTAGATTTAACAGCCTTAGAAGATTCAAAAGCAACATTGGTTTTTGGACAAATGAATGAGCCTCCTGGAGCACGTGCTCGTGTAGCTTTATCAGGATTAACGATGGCAGAATATTTCCGCGATGGAGATGGAACTGGTCCAGGTCGTGATATCTTATTTTTCGTTGATAATATTTTCCGTTTTACCCAAGCGGGTGCAGAGGTATCTGCCTTATTAGGTCGTATGCCTTCGGCGGTAGGTTACCAACCAACTCTAGCATCCGAAATGGGTGCAATGCAAGAACGTATTACTTCAACTAAAAAAGGTTCTATTACATCTGTACAAGCGGTTTATGTGCCTGCAGATGATTTAACAGATCCAGCTCCAGCAACAACGTTTGCTCACTTAGATGCTACTACGGTATTAAGTCGTAAAATTGCTGAGTTAGGTATTTATCCAGCGGTAGACCCATTAGATTCTACTTCTCGTATATTAACACCTACTGTAATTGGTGACGCTCATTACAACTGTGCTCAACGTGTTAAATTAACGTTACAGCGTTACAAAGAGTTGCAAGATATTATTGCTATTTTAGGTATGGATGAGTTAAGTGAAGAGGATAAATTAACAGTACACCGTGCACGTCGTGTACAACGTTTTTTATCTCAACCATTTCACGTAGCCGAGCAGTTTACTGGTTTAAAAGGAGTTTTAGTTACAATTGAAGATACTATTAAAGGTTTTAATATGATTTTAGATGGTAAAGTAGATGAATATCCTGAGGCTGCATTTAACTTAGTTGGTAACATTGAAGAAGCTATTGAAAAAGGTAAAAAAATATTAGCAGATTCTAAGTAATTAATTACAAGTTTTAGGGATAAACTTTTTAAACTTTACATTATAATAAAATGAAATTAGAAATTATAACGCCTGATAAAAAATTATTTGAAGGCCAAGTTAAATCGGCAATATTTCCAGGTGCAGAGGGTTCGTTTGGTGTATTAAATAATCACGCTGCTATGATTGCTACCTTAAAAAACGGTAATATTGAAGTGATTGATGAAAACAACGCCGCACAATCTTTTACTGTTAAAGGTGGCGTGGTAGAAGTTTTTAAAAACAATGTAATTGTTTTAGCCGAATAAATTTTTTAATACTAAACTAAAAGGCTTTCAAATTAATAATTTGGAAGCCTTTTTTATTTTAATACAAAAAGAATTAAAAAAAATGCATTTTAGTTACGCAATCTATTACCAACTCTACTTTTAGCAGGCATTTTTTTAACCCTAAATGATTAAGCTTTACTCTCATTGCCTCCTAATTCTTAAACGGCTTCAGTCTGACTATAGCGCCTGCTTATGCTAATTAAATCAGATAATTTACAAAAAAAGAATTTTAACTGGGGCAAAAAAAAAGCATACCATTTCTGATATGCTTTTAGTTAAAGTGCGCATGAAGGGACTCGAACCCCCACGCTTGCGCACCAGATCCTAAGTCTGGCTCGGCTACCAATTACGACACATGCGCATTACGAATGCAAATATAATCAAAATTATAAATGTTATAATATTATCAATCAAATATCTTTAAAATACATTAATATTCTTTTAATTTGCATTAAAAAAAAAATTAAAACTATGTATGGTAATTTTCAAAAGCATTTACAAGGCCAGTTAACCGAAATTGAACAAAACGGATTATTTAAAAAAGAACGCGTTATTATTACCCCTCAAGGAGCATCAGTAAAAATAAGTAATGGTAACGAAGTAATTATTTTTTGTGCTAACAACTATTTAGGCTTATCATCTCATCCAAAAGTAATAGAGGGCGCAAAAAACGCATTAGATTCGCATGGCTACGGCATGTCGTCTGTTCGTTTTATTTGCGGAACACAAGATATTCACAAAACATTAGAAAAAAAGATTGCTGCTTTTTTGGGGCAAGAAGATACTATTTTATATGCCGCTGCTTTTGATGCAAATGGAGGCGTTTTTGAGCCATTGTTTGGCGAAGAAGATGCAATTATATCTGACGAATTAAACCATGCAAGTATTATTGATGGGGTGCGCTTGTGCAAAGCGCAACGCTACCGTTACAAAAATTGCGACATGGCCGATTTGGAAGCACAACTAATTAAAGCACAAGCGCAACGCTACCGTGTAATTGTAACAGATGGCGTTTTTAGTATGGATGGTTTTGTTGCGCCGCTTGATAAAATTTGCGATTTAGCTGATAAATATAATGCGCTTGTAATGGTTGATGAAAGCCATGCAACAGGTTTTATTGGCAAAACAGGGCGTGGCACAGTTGAGTTAAAAAACGTAATGCACAGGGTTGATATTGTTACAGGCACTTTAGGAAAGGCATTAGGCGGCGCTATGGGCGGGTTTACGTCAGCAAAAAAAGAAGTGATAGAATTGTTAAGGCAACGTTCTCGCCCTTATTTATTTTCGAACTCATTAGCACCAAGTATTGTTGGGGCTAGCATTGCTGTGTTTGATATGTTAAGCGAAACAACAGAACTAAGAGATACTCTAGAAAAAAACATTGCTTATTTTAAATCAGGTTTACGTAAAATTGGCTTAGAATTTAAAGAAGGCGACTCGGCTATTGTACCTGTAATGTTATACGACGCAAAATTATCGCAAACATTTGCTGATAAATTATTGTTAGAGGGTATTTATGTTATTGGGTTCTTTTTTCCTGTAGTTGCTAAAGGGCAAGCACGTATTAGGGTTCAGTTATCGGCAGCACATACAATGCAACAATTAGATAAAGCGCTTGCAGCATTTGAAAAAGTGGGAAAAGAATTAGGTGTAATTAAATAAAAATTAACTTATTATTAGCGCCATAAATATTATAAAAACAGAAGCGGTTGTTACATCTATTTTTAACAACCACCTATTAAAGCCATTACACAAAACGCCAATATTTAATCAGAATGTTGATTTTTTTTGGCCAGGAATTGTGTTGTTTATCATTTTTTGTTTGTTTGTTATTATTAAAGTTACTGATGCGAAAAAATATGTAAAATTAGTAGCATCGTTAATTAGTATACAAGCATTTAAACAATATTTTAGAGAAGATTATAAATTAAATCGACAATCGACAATACTATTATTAATATGTAATGTTTTAGTTGTATCTGTTTTAATATTTAGTGTTAACCAACGGTTTAAATTAATTTTAACTACAACATATAGTTTGTATCAGTATGTATTTATTGTGGGTGCGCTAACGGTATCGTTATTTTTAAAAATTACAATTAATTATTTGTTAGCCGCTATTACATTAAAAAAAGAGTTATACAAAGAGTATTTATATGCCGAAATTAGTTTTAGACAAACGCTTGGTGTGTTTTTGTTTCCGTTAGTAATTTGTTTAATGCTCAGTAAGTATCCAAATGAATTTTTTATGTATCCTGGTATAATTTTAACATTTATTTTTTTTATGCTCAGAATTTTTAGAAGTTACATGACTGCCGTTATGGAACAAAACGTAGGTTTTTTATATATTTTTTTGTACTTTTGCGGTCTGGAAATTTTACCATTATTTATAATTGTAAAGTTTTTATTAATTAATTTTAATTAGGTATGGCAAAAAAAATTACAAAATCAAGCTTAACAAAGTTGGTAAAACTTAAACCATTAAAAAAAATGGTTTCAAAAAAAGCAATTAAAAAAGTTGTAAAAAAAGCAATAATTACTAAAACTAAAAAGGTAGTTAAAGTTGCTGTAAAAAAAATAGCTCCTAAAAAAAATACAAAAAAAGTTGCAGTTAAAAAAAACGCAAAAAAAACACTACTAGTTAAATCTAAAAAATTAACTAAACCCGTTATAAAAAAAGTAGGTAAAAAAACAATAGTTAAGATAACTAAAAAAACTGTT
>JAYSUQ010000216.1:0-9554 GCA_043718985.1 Bacteroidota bacterium
AAATTTTTGAAACTTTTTTCAAAAATATGCTTTTCACAGGCATTTATTTTTTTGTTAACTTTCGGATAGTTGTGGTTTAACTACTATTTTTTAAAAAAACATTTTGTTTTTTTAAAAAATAGTCAAATTTTTCATTTCGTGTTAAAAACTTATTCAAAATTTCAACAAATTTAAATTCAATTACTTTTTTTTATCTTATTTTTACTTCAAAATCAGATAAAGAAATATAAACCTAAAACTAAACACATGAAAAAAATTTACTTTTCTCTTTTATCATTACTTACTACGGTTACTCTTTTTGCACAAGTGCCTACCTGCTCGTTAAACACAACTTTTATTGCTAGTAATAAAGTAGGTGTTTGGCCCGATAGTGTTACAAATTTTGTAAGTGGTACTGTTGGTCAGCCTTATGTGCAAAATTTAACGGTAAAAGTTCCTAAAGATACCGTTGCAAGTGGCGTTCGTTTTTGTTTTAATCGTTTTGTAATTTCAAACCCAACAAGCATCACTAATTTTGGTTTACCTCCAGGTTTAAACCTAGGTTCATCTACAGCTATTGTAAATACAACTATTATTACAAATGGCTCGCCAGCTTTTAAATTTCCGGGTAATGCTAATAATTGTGCTAGTATTTATGGTACACCAACAGTAGCTGGTAGTTACACTTTGCATTTAGAAGTGCAACCATGGATGACTGCTCAACCATTTGGTTCGTGCTCAAATACTCCAAATGTAAACAATGGTAGTAATACATTTACTGGCCCTCAAACATTAAATTATTACATTATAAATATAGCATCGCCAACAGGTGTTATGCAATTAAATAAAGATAAATTTGGTTTAATGGAAAATTATCCAAATCCGTTTACAGGTAAAACCACAATAAAATATTATGTTGAAGGGGAAGACGAAGCTACACTGGCCGTTTTTAATGCCTTAGGAGCAAAAGTTTACGAACAAAAAACTAAAACGCAATTAGGCGAAAACACCATTGAGTTAAATGCTACTAACTGGAAAGCAGGTGTTTATTTTTACAGTGTAACATATAAAAATGCAGTTAACACAAAACGTTTTATAATTGCTAATTAGTTTATTACATTCGTAATGTAAATTATGAGTGCACAAACCTTTGAGTTATTAATATTAGGAAGTAGTGCTGCAACGCCTACCTCAAACAGAAACCCAACCTCTCAGTTATTAAATATAGCTGAGAGGTTTTTTTTGATAGATTGTGCCGAAGGCACACAAATGCAACTTCGCAAATACAAAGCACGTTTGCAAGGTATTAATCATATTTTTATTAGCCATTTGCATGGCGATCATTTTTTGGGATTACCTGGTTTAATTGCAAGTATGCACTTGCTTGGCCGAAAAAACGAACTCACTATTTTTTGCCCAAAAGAATTAGAGGATATTTTAAACGTTATACATAAACACTCCGAAACCTTTTTAAATTATCCTTTAAAATTTGTGTATACACAACATAAAGCCAAGCATTTAATTTGGGAAGATGATAAAGTTGAAGTTTACAGTATTCCTTTAAAACATCGAATTGCAACAACAGGCTTTTTATTTAAAGAAAAACCATTACCGCGTAACATTGATAAATTTAAGCTTGAAAAACTGAACGTATCTTTTGCCGAAATTAATAAATTAAAAAAAGGGTTTGATGCCATTGACGAACAAGGTAATATAATTAAAAACGAACAACTAACAACCGAACCTAAGCCACCACGCAGTTACGCTTTTTGTAGCGATACTAAATATTTTATTGAATTAGCAAACGATATTTTGAATGTAGATTTACTTTATCACGAATCTACTTTTTTAAATGATAAAAAAGATAGGGCAAAAATTACTTTTCATAGCACTGCACAACAAGCTGCACAAATGGCAATATTAACTAATGCAAAGCAGTTAGCATTGGGCCATTTTAGTGCCAGATACGATAAACTCGAGCTGTTTTTAGATGAAGCAAAACCAATTTTTAATAATGTAACCTTAGCTACCGAAGGTAAATTATATACTTTATAATTTTTTTTTATTAAAACTATATCAAAAAATTAATATCACTATTAGTACATTTACAATTAAAAAAATATGTTAAAGCGCTTAACCTTTATTTTGGCATCAATAATATTACTTACAATTTCAACATCGTGTGGTAATGATGATGATGAAACATTTATACCAAAACCTAAAGGCTATCCTCGAATTGATTTTCCTAAAAAAAAATACAGATTATATGACAGCCTGTGCCCATATAGTTTTGAAATACCAACGTATGCAAACATCACAAACGATAAACACAAAGGCGCCGACCCTTGTTGGATAAACGTTGTGTTTAAAAATTACAATGCGCAAATACATTTAAGTTACAAAAACATTACCAATAACTTAGACACAGTTTTAAATCAAAGTCGCGATTTTGTTGTTAAACATCAGGTAAAATCTACTGGTATTGATGAAACAGTAATCATTCGCGATACTGCCCACGTATTTGGCTTAGTGTATGATATTAGCGGTAATACAGCATCAAACCTACAGTTTTATGTAACCGATAGCACACAACATTTTATGCGGGGCGCTTTGTATTTTAACTCAGTACCAAACATAGACTCATTAAAAATTGTAGTAGATTTTTTAAGAAAAGATGTGATTCATTTAATACAAACATTTAAGTGGAAGGGTGTGCACAATACTTCAAAAAAATAAATAATACTAAACAATCAATTTGTATTTTTACAACATGAACCAATTAATAGTTTTGTTTTTAAATTTAGGCGGTGGCGAAGTGGTATTAATAGTATTAGTAATACTTTTATTATTTGGAGGCAAAGGTGTACCAAACCTTGCAAAAAGTTTAGGCAAAGGCTTGCGCGAATTTAAAGATGCTACAAATGGATTGCAAAAAGATTTGCAAGAACACACAGGTGGAATTGCATCAACAATACACGAGCAAATACAAGAGGTGAAAAAAGAAGTTGATTCGTTTACCGATTCTGCTAAAAAATAAATAGCGTATACTTTAATTTGAAAAAAAATAGCATATATGTTTTTTTATTAATAATATTATTAATATCGGCTTGCAAGCCTGATGAAAAAAAAGTAGTTAAAACCGACTTTAACCATCAAAAAATTAAAGAGCAATTTATAAAAGCAAACCAACAAGTTGTTATAAAAGAAAACGACGAAATGGATAACTATCAAAAAAATCACGACATGGTTTTTATTAAAACAACTTGTGGCATTCGTTATTACGTTTACAAACCTTCGCAAAATGTAGATTATATTAAAGAAGCCGATGTTATTACAATAAATTATACCGTTTCGTTATTAAACGGAACAGAATGCTACACATCAAAAATAGATGGCGCTAAAACATTTAAAGTAGGGATGGAAAACATTGAAGATGGTTTGCAAAAAGCAATGCAATATTTAAAAAAAGGAGATAAGGCTTTAATATTAATTCCTTCGCATTTAGCACATGGCTTACTTGGTGATAGTAAAAAAATTCCGCCACAAGTGCCAATTGTTTATGATGTTGAAATTTTATCTGAAACAAAAAATGCGACTATTAATTAACCTATTATTTGGATTAACACTATTATTACAATTAAGTTCGTGTAAAAAAAACAGCACAATTAATGGTTACACTTATGGCGCAAATGGGTTTTATTACAAATTATTAGCCATAGGTGATGGTAATGAAAATTTAATTTCAGATAATGTAATTGTTGCCGATGCGCAAATGTGCCTTCTAAACGATTCGGTTTTTTGGGACACTAAACATTTTAACGCTAACGAAATTTATTTAGCACTAAACGATTCGTTAAAACTTAACCCATTTTATAATCAACTTTTAAAATTAACCGAAGGCGATAGTGTTTCATATTTACTAAAACCCAAATTATTTTTTAAATTGTTTTTTGATACAATTGTCCCCCAATTTTGCAAAACCGACACACTTGTTAAAATTAATTTTAAAATAACCCAAGTTATTTCAATTAATGAATATAAAGAATTGAAAAGATTAGCACAGTTTGGTGTAAAGGAAGATGTTGAATTAAACGAATTAAAATTAATTGCCTGTTATTTAAATGCCCAACAATTACAGTTAAAGCCCAATAATTATGGTATTTATCAACTATCAAAAACACAAACAAATAACGAACAAGTAAGTGCTGGTAAAAAAATAAAAATACAATACCAAAGCACTTTTTTAGATGGAAAACCATTAGATAATGGCACGCAAACTTTAGAGTTTATATATGGAACGCCCGACCAACTAATTAAAGGGTTAAATATTGTTATAGGAACGCTAAAAAAAGGCGAAATTTCGAAAATTATAGTACCTTCGCGGCTGGCTTTTGGCGAGCAAGGAAGCAGTAACGGAAATGTTGCGCCATATACACCAATTATTTATAACATAACAATTATCGACATCAATTAAAAAAAAACATGAACAAAATCGCAATTATTTTAAGTTCTGCAATATTAGTAGGACTAGCATCTTGTAACAAATCAGAATTTGAAGGTTACACAAAAGCCGAAACAGGTTTACATTACAAATTTATTAATCACGACGAGGCTGGTACTAAACCAACTGTTGGAGATGGTGTAGGTTTTAAATACATTTTTCGTTTAAAATCTAAAGATTCGGTTTTAGTAAACTCTTCATTAGTTAGTCAAGACGGATCGGGAGTTACTCGTTTTGTTTTACCAAAATCATCGTTTGCTGGTAGTATTGAAGACGCCTTAATGATGATGGCAAAAAATGATAGTGCGTCATTTATTATTAATGCCGATTCTTTTTTCTTAAAAACAAATAATATGAAAGAATTACCTGCATTTGTAAAACCACACGATCACATACAGGTTGATGTTAAATTGGTTGAAGTTAAAACTAAAAAAGAGCTAGAAGAAAATCAAAAAAAGCAACAAGAAGAAATGGCCGCTAAATCGGGCGAAGAAAAACCGAAATTAGATGCCTATTTAGCTTCAAATAAAATTACAACTGCGCCAACTGCAAGTGGTTTAATTTTTATGGAAACCCAAAAAGGTAAAGGTGCTCACCCAACCGCTACAGATGTTGTAAAAGTACATTATAAAGGAACTTTATTAGATGGTACCGAATTTGACAGCTCATTTAAACGCAATGAACCAACAGAGTTTCCTTTAAACCAAGTAATACCAGCTTGGACAGAAGCTATTCAGTTAATGACAAAAGGAAGTAAAGCAAAAATTATTTGCCCATCTAATATTGCTTATGGTGCACAAGGTGGCGGGCCAATTCCACCATTTTCATCATTAGTATTCGAAATTGAATTAATTGATTTTAAAGCTGGCGAACCTGCACCACAAATGCAACAGCCTCAATAATTAACTAATAAACTTAATTTTTTAAAGTGTTATTTAATTAATATTTAAACAAAAGTAATTTACATAAAAATGAAAAAAGTAATTTTAGCATCGTTATTAACTTTAGTATCATTTGGAATGATAGCTGGAAATGATAAACCTAAAAAACCTAAAAAAGCAAAACTAAGCAAAATGGATAAAGAATTTTTAAAAAAACAAGCAGATGGTATGTATGCCAAATTCGAAACATCTAAAGGTATAATTATGTTGGCTTTAGAGTTTCAAAAAACACCTATGACGGTTGCTAACTTTGTTGCATTAGCCGAAGGTACAATGAAAAATACTGCAAAAGCAGACGGTATACCATATTATGATGGCTTAAAATTTCACCGAGTTATTCCTAATTTTATGATACAAGGTGGTTGTCCTTTAGGTACAGGTACTGGCGACCCTGGTTATAAATTTCCTGATGAGTTTGACGCATCATTAAAACATACAGGTCCAGGTATTTTATCAATGGCTAATGCTGGCCCAGGTACTAATGGTTCTCAGTTTTTTATTACACACGTTAAAACAGATTGGTTAGATGGTAAACACACTGTATTTGGTCATGTTATTGATGGTCAAAATATTGTTGATTCGATTAAAGGAAACGATGTATTAAACAAAGTAACTATTTTACGTAAAGGAAAAGATGCCGAAATGTTTAATGCATCAATAGTATTTGAAACAGAAAAGGCAGGATTAGCAGCTAAAATTGAAGCGAAAGCAAAAGCTGAGCAAGCTGCAATGGATAAAACTTTAAATGAAACTTATGGTGCTGCAAAAACAACTGCTAGTGGTTTACGTTACATTACGTTAACCGAAGGTACTGGTAAAACACCAGTAGCAACCGACCAAGTAACTGTACACTATGTTGGAACATTATTAAACGGAACTAAATTTGATAGTTCGGTTGATAGAGGTCAGCCAGCTACTTTTCCTTTAAACCAAGTGATTAGAGGTTGGACAGAAGGTTTACAATTAATGAAAGAAGGTGGTAAAACTAAATTTATAATCCCTTCGGAGTTAGGTTATGGTGCACAAGGTGCAGGCGGAACTATACCTCCAAACTCGTGGTTAGTATTTGATGTTGAGTTAATTAAAGTAAACTAAATAACTAAATTATTTAAAAAAAAGGCTCGCAAAATTAGAGGGCACTAAAAAAGTAACTGCTATTAAGAGCCAACGAAAAAAAAATCGATTAAGTAAATTAAATTTACTTAATCGATTTTTAGTTTTTAGTTATTTGATTCACTGGATAGTTTTGTCAAAAATGACTCTCTTTTTTTCGAGGTCCATTCCTTTCTTTTATTAACCTTTATGCCGTTAATTTTAATATTCTTTTAAGATTTACCGTAAATATTGCTATCGCCCCTTGCATTTGCATATTGTTTATGCCGTAAGATGTTGCTCTATCATAACCGTGAACGTTTTTTAACTCACTATTTTTTGCTTCTATTTTATATCGATGTTTTGCCTTCTCTTTAAAATAATACCATTAGCTTATATTATACAATCTAAGTCACATCGAGCGTAGTCGAGATGTTTTTTGTTAGCTCTCGATTTCGCTCGAACAAACAACTCTAACTTTAAACTAATTTATATAAGCTAATGGTATAACACCAATAATTAAACATTATTAATAAACGCCATTACGCAATTATAAAATTCATTTGGTTGCTCGGCATGTACCCAATGCCCGCTATTTGCAATTGTTTTAAGTGTGTAGTTTTTAAATTTTAATTTAATATCTGCAATATCGGTATCTAAAATATAGTTAGAGTTTGCACCACGCATAAATAAAATTGGTGTAGTTGTGTTTAAAACAGTTGGTGCTGCAACACCAATTGTATTAATGTTTTGCGTTATGGTTTTTAAATTAAACCGCCAAGCCATTTGTTTGGTTTCATCTTCGCGCCAATAAATATTTTTTAGTAAAAATTGTTTAGTTCCAACATCTGTAATGTGTTGCGATAATATTGCTTCGGCATCTTTTCGGGTATTAATATCTGTAAAATCTACTGCGTTTAAACCATCTAATACAACATTATGGTGTGGCTCGTATGCTTTTGGGGCAATATCTACAATTATTAATTGCTGTGCTATGTTTGGAAATTGAGTTTCAAAAAACATTACTGTTTTGCCGCCCATGCTATGTCCTAAAATTATTGGATTTTGTAATTGATGTGCATGTATAAATTCCATTAAATCGTTAGCCATTTCGGTATAATTCCAAATAGTACTATGGGGCGATAAACCGTGGTTTCGTTGGTCTATAGTAAAAACTCGCAAATTACTATCGGCAAAGCGCTTGGCTAAGGTGTTCCAATTATCGCTTTGCCCAAATAAACCGTGCAATATTATTAAGGGTTGGTTTGTTATGTTTCCAAACTCTCTGTAGGCTAAATTCATTTTTTATATTTCTAAATTTAAAATTAATTTACGCAACATGTTAAGCGCGTAACTTGCCGTCATTTGAATGTTACGTTGCCTATTATCGCCAAAAATATGGTGTTTACTTATTACTGTTTGTTTATTTGCAACAGCTATCCAAACAGTGCCCACTGGCTTATCGGCTGTGCCACCATTTGGCCCTGCAATACCACTAACGGCAATAGCTACATCGGCATTAAATGTTTGTAAGGTGTTTTTTGCCATTAACTCAACACAGGTTTTACTTACAGCACCATCGGTTTCAAAAACACTATTGTCAATTTTTAAAAGTGTGTGTTTAAATTCATTTTGATAAGGAACAATGCAACCATTAAAATAGGCAGAGCTACCTGCAACATTTGTAATTAAATGAGAAATATAACCACCAGTACAACTTTCGGCCAAAGCCAATTTTAAGTTTGTTTGCAATAACAATTTTCCTAAAATTTGTTCGAGTGTTGGTTGTGGTTTTCCGTATTCTTCGTAACCATAAATGTATTTATTAATAATTAGTTTTACTTTCTCTACTTCATTATCAATGTTGTTTATTAACTCTACTTTGTTAAATCCTTTGCTACTTAAACGTAAGCGCACCATACCTGGCGATGGTAAATATGCTAAACTAATTTCTTTTTCGGTCAAGCTATTTTCCCAATTGCTAATTAATTCGGCTAACACACTTTCGCCAATACCTTGTGTTAAAATAGTTTTATGATAAATGTGTGGTAATTTATATAATAGCTTTAGTTTGGGTATAATAATATTACTAATCATAGCCTGCATTTCGTAAGGCACGCCAGGCATAGACACATAAATAGTATTGTTTTTTTGCATCCACATACCAGGTGCCGTGCCACAACTATTGCGCATTACCTCACAACCATTTGGCACTTGCGCTTGCAGTTTATTTATATCGGTTACGGTTTTGTTTCTTATTGCAAAAAAAGAGGTAACATCACTTAAAACATCGCTATTTAAAACTAAATGCGTATTAAAATATTGGCAAAATGTAGTTTTTGTAATATCATCTTTTGTAGGGCCTAAGCCACCAGTTATAAACACAATATCGGCGCGTTTGTTTGCATCGTTAAACGCATTAATTATCGCCTCTTTATCATCGGCTACCGAACTCATATGCACTATACTTACACCAATTAAATTTAACTGTTGCGCTATCCAAACCGAATTAGTATTTGTAATTTGACCTATTAAAATTTCGTTACCTATTGTTAAAATTTCGGCTTTCATAGTATTTTTGGTGCTATATTTGTTTATTAGATGCTACAAATTAAATAATAATAAATAAATCTTATGAAACTAAAAACAATTCTTTCTACATTATTAGTAACTACAACAATTGTAAGTAATGCTCAAATTTTAAATGGTGTTTTAAACGGCGCAGCTGGTAGTGTTTTAAATGGTAACACAGGTAGTATAATAAATACGGCTAAAGATGCAGTTTTAACAAACTCTGCTGCTGTAATTGGCGGTGTTTTAGCAAACCCAACAGGCGCAATAGATAAGGCTAAAGATTTATTAAATATTGCCAAACCTGGTAGTTTAACTAATGATGAGGTTATTAATGGATTAAAAGAAGCGTTAAATGTTGGTACAACAAACTCATCGGGTGCAGCTGCAAAATTAGATGGCTATTTAAAAAACCCAGCTATTTTTATTCCGTGGCCTGCCGAAGCACAAGCAATGAAAGATAAATTAGT
>JAYSUQ010000217.1:0-3367 GCA_043718985.1 Bacteroidota bacterium
GGTTGTTATAATTTTAATGAGTTTACGGTTACAGTTGGCACAAACTGCACCTGTTACACCTGTTCGCCAATGGGTACAACAAGCACCATTGCAACAAACCCACCAATGGGTGGTCGTTATTGCATTAACAATAATGTAACTATTAATGGTGTAGTTACATTTAGTAACGTTGAAGTTAAAATGGGAACTAACGTTTCGATAACAGTATCGCCAACTTCAACATTAATTATTAATAATTCTCATTTGTTTAGTAATACTAATTTATGGGCAGGTATAGTTGTTGCCAATGGAGGCACATTGCGCATACTTAATAACTCGTTAATAGAAGATGCATCAATTGCGGTAACAATTAATAACCATACTAAGCAAACTGAAATACTAACTGTTGATAATAGTATGTTTAATAAAAATCAGTGGGGCATTCGTATACAAAATTACAATCAAAATATTGCTACGGCTCCATTTACAATTGTAAACTCCTTGTTTACGTGTCGTAAAATAAGTAATTGTAATGTAGTAGGTGGTTGGCCAAGTACAGGCACTGTTAAAGCCGCTACAAACACTACAACAAACGTACATCAAAGCCCTTATATTAACGATGCACTTTATCCTGTTGTTAATTTATTACCACCTTATGCTACACAAAAATCTTTACGAGCAATTGCATTAACAAATGTAGGTACAAGTAATGTTACAACAACAGCAGCAAATTATAACCACATTGCAGTTGGTGTTGCAAATAATGGTAGCAATAATTATAATGTTATTGATAACCACTACATTGGCATTGATGCCACAACCGCTAACGTATCGGTAATAAATACTTTTTTTCAAAATGGGTATAACTTAACATCATCGTTATATGGCTGTGGTATTAAAACAACTGGTGCATTAAATGCCAATTACCGCTTAATAGCTACCGAAAACAAATATTATAACGTAACACGCGCGGTACGTGCCGATAATTTGCACGATATTAATGTGAGTAACTCTACATTTTATCAAACAAAAATACATAACCCTACATTAATTACTTCGTTAATTTCGTATGGTTTATCGGCACAAAGTAACCACTACGATAACGTTACCTGCAACAGTAACAAAATGTATAATTACGATTATGGAATTGATTTTAAAGCAGCTATTGGCACTTATAGTGTAGGCGCCACAACTGGTAATGGCCAGTATATAGGCAACATTACGGTTAATAGTAACACTATATCTACATCAAGCATTGGCGCTATTAATAATGCGAGTAATTATGTGCGCCGTGCCATAACACTTACAGGCATTACCAGCACATCTAACACCGTTAAAACAAATGCGGGCATTGCAACTAATACTAATTTTTTACAAGATGTTGAAAATGGTATTTCAATAACAAATTGGGGTAATAACAACAGCACAGTATTAAGTATAGCTAGTAAAAATAACACCATTGCTAATTTACGAACTATTGCAAACGGCAAACAATATGGTATTGAATACATAAGCAACAGTGCACCCCTAACAACCTTTAGCAATTTTAGAACCTATGGCATTATTGAAAACGTAATTTATGGTAACCCCGCTATTAGTGCCGTGCCAACCAACACCAACAACTATGGCATACGTAGCGAGTTTAATAACAATATGGTTGTGGCTTGCAATTCCATTACTAGTACTTATAACGGTGTGGCCTTTAGTGGTGCGCACACAGGCAACTTTGGCGTTTATAATGGCTTAGCCATGGCGCGCCTTAATAAATTGCAACAACAACACTATGGCTTTGTGTTAGAAAACAATGGTATTATTGGCGACCAAGGCTCAACTTTTTTAGATAACTATGCCGATAACCAATGGTTGGGCTCATGGGCAACGCATTTTAAAACAGCTACACTTAACTCATCGGCCATTACCAGCAAAATGGTAGTACGCAACATCGCTAACTTTAATCCGAATGGGAGTAGCTTTAGTTTTCCAGGAATTCTAAACATAGATGGTTACTCTTTTGCATCGGGTAATTTAATTAACTCAAACGTTACAAGTTTACCAAATTTACCAAGTTGTTCGTTGCCACTACTAACCCCATTGTGTGTTGGTTGCCGTGCAGCGCAGTTAGAGGCAATTGCTACCCAAAGCGCTACAACAAGCACTAACAATGCCATTGCAAACTTTGTAGCTAAAAACCAATTGTTTACGTATTTGCAAAATAACCCCGATGCCAAACAAGGTTCGGGCTTGTTAACCGCATTTTATAATAGCAATAAAACAAAATACCGTGGCACATTTTATACTATTGAGGCTAGTGTTGCCGAGGGTAACGTAACAACAGCGCAAAGCGAGGTAACAAGTTTTAATGCTGTTAATAGTGTGCAAGCAAAGCACCAACAGTTTTATAACTTATTGTTTAAACACCAAAACCAAACATTAACTAGTACCGATAAACAAAGTTTACATAGTTTAGCAAAAGGCTGCCCAACGTTAGATGGTGCTGTTGTGCACCAAGCACGTGCTTTGTATAATTTAATTAACGACCAAAACAATATGTTTACCGATAGTTGCAACTTTGCAGCAACAGCTAATGCAAGTGGGCGTACTATGGCATTTAATATGGATGAAGATGATGATGCTACAACCTCACAAGCCTTTAGTAATAGTGTTTTTGTGTACCCAAACCCAAATAATGGCACAGATGTGTTTATTGCCATTGGCAATAATACAACCGATAACATAGAGGTACAAATACTAAATAGTGCTGGTATGTTAGTTAGTAAAGAAAACGTACCTTTAAGCAACCAAATTGCTAAACTACAAACCAAACTAAGCAATGGGCTTTATGTGTTACACATTACAAACCAAAACACCAAACAAAGTGCAATTAAAAAATTGGTTATTGCCAAATAATATAATTTTGAAACTAAGCACAACACCAACTTTATTAAGTTGGTGTTGTGCTTTTTTATTAACTGCACAAATTAATTATGCGCAAATTAATTTAGTACAAAATGGTAGCTTTGAGAATATTGATAGTTGCACGTACAATCAATTTCAAATTAAATTTGCAAATCATTGGGATACTTTAATTTTTGGGGGAGGGGGGTCGCCTGATTTATTTACAAGTTGTGGCGCTGGAGTTACTGCTGTACCTATTAATTACGAGTCTTTTCAAATGCCAAAGACAGGGAAAAATTATTCAGGAATAATTACATTTTATAGTTTATTTGGTACAAGAAGAGAGTATATTCAAAATAAATTAACTTCAAAATTATCTAGTAATAAAAAATATTGCATAACTTATTATTCTAATTTAGCTAATAATTCTACTCTAGCAATTGATAAAATTGGCGCCTATATAGATGATGGCTCTATTTATACCACATTTTAT
>JAYSUQ010000218.1:0-3347 GCA_043718985.1 Bacteroidota bacterium
TTAAAAAATCTAACAGAATTAAAGGTTCAAAAAACCTGTTCGTTTCCTTACCTAATTTCAGGCATTAATTGGACTAATTAATAAATATATTTGGTATTACAGGATAATGGAGTGATTTTTATTTCTATATGGCAAGACGAACTTAAAAATTTAATAGCTGTAGGAGATGAAATTTTTGGAGAGGTTAATCGAGTTTCAGTTATAGGAAGGCTTTCAAAATTAGGCGTATAATAAACTATTGGCCAATTTTTTTGACAGTTAGTACATCTATTTGTCAAACATTGTTTATTTATAATACTAAATCAAAATTACGTATTTTTAAGTTTTATAAAAACAAACATGAAACCATCAATACCACGTGGCACACGCGATTTTGGGCCAGCAGAAATGCAAAAACGCCAATATATATTTAATATACTAAAGCTAAATTTTCAGTTATTTGGTTATATGCCTTTAGAAACGCCAAGTATGGAAAACATTACCACATTAACTGGTAAGTATGGCGATGAAGGGGATCAACTCATATTTAAAATTTTAAATTCTCGCATTCACGAAAGCACAAAAAAAGATGAATTAAAAAACGAATTTAATTTATCGTTACAAAAAGCGCATAACTCCGAATTGTTAACCGAGAGAGCCTTACGTTATGATTTAACTGTACCGTTTGCTCGTTATGTAGTAATGAATCATCACACGCTAACTTACCCGTTTAAGCGCTATCAAATACAGCCAGTGTGGCGTGCCGATAAACCTCAAAAAGGGCGTTACCGAGAATTTTATCAATGCGATGCAGATGTTATTGGGTCGAACTCGTTGGTTAATGAATTAGAATTAATGGCAATGATGGATAAATCGTTTGCCGAATTAAATATACCTGTTTTAATTAAATTTAATAACCGTAAAATTTTAAGTGGCATTGCCGAAGTATTAAATGCAAGCGATAAAATAATTGATATTACCGTAGCTATTGATAAACTTGATAAAATTGGAAAAGAGGGTGTTGTTAAAGAATTAATTGAAAAAGGAATTTCCGAAAATTCAGTTAAACAACTTGAGCCCTTAATAGATTTAAATGGCACTAACGAAAATAAATTAATTGTATTAACAACATTTTTGGCTACTAGCGAAATTGGAAAAAAAGGAATTGAGGAAATAGAATATTTATTAAATAACGCTGCCATAATAAACATTAAACATGCCGTTTTAGAATTAGATATTACATTGGCGCGCGGTTTAAATTACTATACTGGTACTATTTTTGAAGCTAAAGCAAATGCGGGTACTTTTACGCCGAGTATTTTAGGTGGTGGCCGATACGATGATTTAACTGGTATTTTTGGTTTAAAAGGATTATCAGGAGTCGGCATTTCTTTTGGAGTTGATCGTATTTATGATGTAATGACTGATTTAAATTTGTTTCCCGAAGAAGTCAACAAAACATCAACAACAAAAATTTTATTAACTAGTTTTGGCGAAACCGAACAATTGCACTGCATTAGTTTGGCTGCAAAATTGCGTGCTCATGGTATAAACACAGAAGTGTATCCCGATGTTGCCAAAATGAAAAAGCAATTTGAATTTGCCGATAAAAAACAAATTGCTTTTGTTGGTGTAATTGGTAGTAACGAAATAACTAACAATACTATTATGCTTAAAAACATGGCAAGCGGCGAGCAAAAAGAAGTTACTATTGATGAGTTAATTATTTTACTAGCATAAAATTATTTTATTAAATTTTTTTAATAAACATTAATTATATTTATAAAATGCAAGCTATTATTGAGTTAAATCAAATTAAAAAAGAATATAAAATTGGCACCGAAGAAATTCATGCATTAAGTGGCGTATCGTTAACTATTTTTAAAAACGAATATGTTGCGCTAATGGGACCAAGTGGTAGTGGTAAATCAACATTAATGAATATGTTAGGCTGTTTAGATTCTCCAAGTTTTGGACAATACACTTTAAATAATTTAGCAGTTGCAACTATGAGTGATAATGAATTGGCAGAGGTCCGAAATAAACAAATTGGATTTGTGTTTCAAACATTTAATTTGCTACCACGTTCAACTACTTTAGAAAACGTAATGCTACCATTAGTATACTCGGGCATTGATAAAGAACAACGCATTGTAATGGCTACAAAGGTATTAAACCAAGTTGGATTAGGAAACAGAATGAGCCATAAACCAAACGAATTATCGGGTGGGCAACGCCAAAGAGTTGCTATTGCTAGAGCTTTAGTAAATAACCCTGCTATTATTTTGGCCGATGAGCCAACAGGTAATTTAGATAGTAAAACATCGGTTGAAATTATGGGCTTGTTTGAAGAGATACATAAAAACGGAAATACAATAATTTTGGTTACCCACGAAGAAGATATCGCATTACATGCACACCGCATTGTGCGATTAAAAGATGGCGTGGTAGAGTCCGATAACGCAAACAAACACATTACTAGTTTTAAAAGCAGAATAGAACAATATAACTAATACAATAACTTTAAATCATAAAAATGAAAACTACAATCTTATCAACATTAGCACTATTACTATTAATTACAAATTGTACTGTACAAAAAAGACATTACCGCAAGGGCTACGAAGTAAGTTTTAACAAAACAAAAACTAACATCGCAAAAAAAGAACACGCACTAACTAAAAATACAGAGTTACTTGGTAACAATGATTATGAATTAAATAACAAAGAGTTAACCAATGAAGTAACCGCTACAACCGAAAATAGAATTACTGAACCAAAAAAAACTTTTAAAACTTTAATAGTTAAAAAACGAACTAGCGATAGTTGCGATGTTATTAAACTAAGAAATGGAACAGCCGTTACTGCTAAAGTTTTAGAAATTAATGCAACCGAAATTAAATACAAAAACTGCAATAACATTAATGGCCCGTTAATGATCATTGATAAAAACACAGCACAAAGTATTACTTATGGCAATGGGTTTAACGAAGAGTTTACTGCTACCGAAAAACCAATTGAACCAGAAAAACCAAGCCAAACAACACATCAAAATAAAGCACAGAGCGATGAATATGATGGTTATAGTATTGCAAGTTTAGTATGTGGTGTGTTAGGTTTATTTTTAGTGTTGCCTGCAATAGCTGCAATTGTGCTTGGAAACATTGGAGAAAGAAAAACTAAAGAAAATGGCACTAAAGGGAAAGTATTAGCACTTGTTGGAAAAATATTGGGTTGGATTGTTGTTGGCTTTATTATTTTGATTTTATTATTATTTATTGTTGCCTTAGGGTCAATTTAAAAATTAGAAGTAATAAATGGTATTTAATTTTAAAAGTAGTGTATTTTAAATTACAGCAATTTATAAT
>JAYSUQ010000219.1:0-9445 GCA_043718985.1 Bacteroidota bacterium
GTCTAAGCGATGCATTAATTTGCGCAAATTGATAAACATAATAACCCTGTAACACAATGCCAAACTTATTAATATGAGTTCCAATTGCCGAAATAACACCAACATTAAGTCCTACATTTTTATATTGTTGTAACTGCGAAAAAGCATTTAAATAAATTAAACAAAAAAATATACTAATATTAATTTTAAACATTAAATAGTTGTGTGTTCTAAAATAGTTTGGTGCAAAGCTGTTTCATTTAAATAAGCGCCATCAATTATTAAGTTTGCTTGGTTATAAAAAGCTTCTCGTTTAAATAATAAATCGTTAATGTAGTTTGTTAATTCTTCATCACGTTTATCGGCAATTAATGGGCGTTTGTTTGATGGGTTGTGCAAGCGATTGTATAAACTATCCGAACTCATTTTAATATAAACTAAAAAACCATATTGCTTAATAACATCAATATTGTTATTAAAACATGGCGTGCCGCCACCAAGTGCTACAACTGTTTTTTGATTTTGGTTTAAAATAGTTTTTAAACTATCCGATTCTATTTTTCTAAACTCCTGCTCTCCTTTTTCAACAAACAAATCGGTTACATCTAAGCCTGTTTCCGATTCAATGTAATCATCTAAATCTATAAAATGATAGTTAATTAGTTTTGCTAATTTTTTACCGTGTGTTGTTTTGCCACATCCCATAAAACCGCTTAATACAATTAATTTTTTTTCGTTCATATTTTATATTTCTAATTAGTTATGTTCATTAAGCGCAACACTTTTTCAACATCTTCGGGCGTATCAATGCAATGGCTATCAAATTGCGTTACAGCGCATTTAACTTTTAATCCGTTTTGAAGCCAACGCAACTGCTCTAACGATTCGGCATTTTCTAACGATGATAACTCCATTTTAGTTACGGCTTCTAAAATATCATAACGATAAGCATACATACCAACATGCCTAAAATAATTGTAGTGTAAATGCCATTCGGTTTTTGGTTTACCTTTAATAAATGGAATTACCATTCGGCTAAAATAAAGCGCGTCAAAGTTTTTAGTTAAGGTTACTTTAACTTCTCCTTCATCAAACAACACTTCGTGGTTAGTAACAGGTATTATTAATGTAGCCAACTCTGTGTTTCCATCGCAACTATTTCCTAACAAATCAATTTGAGTTGGATCAATAAAGGGTTCATCGCCTTGTATGTTTATTATATAATCAACTTTTTTATCGTAATTTAAAAGTGCTTCAAAACATCTATCAGTACCACTTGCATGGTTTTGCGTTGTAATAATTGCCTTGCCGCCAAAACTTAAAACGTGATTTAAGATTCGTTCATCGTCGGTTGCAACAATAACATCGGTTAGTGCGCTTGCTTTTTTGGCTTGTTCATAAACCCGTTGTATCATACTTTTACCTAGTATATTAATTAACGGTTTGCCTGGAAAACGAGTAGATGCATAACGAGCAGGAATAATGCCTAATATTTTTTTTGTCATACTGTGTAGCCTTCTTGAAATTATTTTTATTGTATATTTTTTAACGTTAACTATTTTATAAAAATTTAAATTTACAAAAAAGTAAAGATAGTTTTGCACTGTTTAAGCCAACTGCTATATTTACAATAATATGCGTTGTGCAGCTAGTTTTATATTTATATTTTGGGTTACTTATAGCTTTTCGCAAAGCCATAAAGAGCACTTAAAAGAATTTAAAATAGTTATTGATATGATGGATTCTGTAAAGAAAATTGAAACCATTAAATTTAACATGAAAGCTATTGAACGTAACGAAAGCGGATATTCTGTTGCTAATTCTAAAATAAAAATACAAACATTGCCTAAAAAATTATATTTAATTAATACCGAAAAAAAATTAGAAGTTTTATATAACGAGGGGCAACTTAATAACAAGTGCTTAGTTAAGCCTCACGTTTTTCCTTATTTTACGTTAACACTTGAACCGCGCGGTAACTTAATGAGAAAAAATCAGCATTTTACAATACACGAAATTGGGTTTGAATTTACAGTGAAAACAATTGCAATTGCATTAAGTAAAGAAAAAGAGCAAATAGGAAAGCATTTAACATTAGTAGGCAAAGCAGAGAAAAACAAAATGAATTGTTATTTATTAATATATGAAAACAATACGTTTAGTTATAACGATTACAAAGTACTACAAAAAGAAACTGTAACAAGTATAGCCGCAAAATTAAGTGTTAATGATTATATGATTAGAACAAAAAATAAATTATATAACGACTTTGGATATTTAAAAGTAGGAAGCGTTATTAAAACGCCTAATTTTTATTGCAAAAAAGCAATTTTTTATGTTGATGAAAAAACAATGTTACCCATTAGTATGAGTATTTACGACGAGGTTGGCTTGTTTGAAAGTTATGATTATAACGACATTGAAATTAACAAACCAATACCAGCAATTGAATTTTTAAAAGATTATAAATTATACCATTTTTAAATTGCAGAAAAAACTTTTTTCCAAATTGCAAAAGAGTATAGCCTCAAAATAAATGTTGGTTTTTGTTTTAATATTTTATCAAAATTTGAGTGTATGTAATTATAATTCACAAAATTTAGTTGCTCTTTAATTTCAGTTAAAACCATTTTTTTATTTGGCAAAAACCATTTTTCTACTGGCGTTTCAAACCCAACTTTATCTTTGCGAGCATAAATTAATTGGGGAATAAATTGTTTTGTTGCTTCGCGCAATAAATATTTAGATACACCATTTTGTATTTTTTTATTACCCTCAACACTAAAAATAAAATCAACTAAGTTAACATCGTCAGCAAAAGGCACACGACTTTCAATACCAAATGCCATACTGCAGCGGTCTTCGCATTTTAAAAATGATTTTAGTTTTCCAAAATAATCTCTTTTTAATTCATCATTTAAATTATTAAAAAAAGGTTGATGTTGCGTTGTAGTTATTTGAGTACTTAAATTTTCATTAAAATATTTTTTATACTGTGTTGTTATTTTTAAATGCTCTTTTAATTGTTGTTTAAAAAATAACTGGTATGGCTTGTATAGTGATTGTTGGGCTGATTTTATTTGCAAAAAAGTATGTAACCCTAAATTCTGTTTCCAGTATGCGTAATAATGATGGGCGTAACCTGCAAAAAGTTCATCTGCACCTTGTCCATCTAGCAACACTTTAATATTATTATCGGCGGCTAATTTCATTACACGGTGTTGCGAATATGTACTGGTACTCCAAATGGGTAAATCTTGGTAATAATTTAACTGTTCAATATCATTAAAAAAATCGGCTGCAGTTGGGCTAACGTTAAACCATTTAGCGTGTATTGTATTGGCTACTAATTTAGCATGGTTACTTTCGTCAAATTTTTCGGCAGGAAAAACAGCTGTAAATAATTTTAAATGTTTAGTTGGTTGCAAATGTTTAATTACCCCTGCAATTATCGAACTATCGAGTCCTCCACTTAAACATGAGCCAACTTCAACATCGCTTCTTAATCGTAATTTAATAGCGTTAACTACTTTTTCTTCAATAATAGATATTAATTCGTTATCTGTTTTAAACGAAATAGTATTGTTTGAAATGCTGTAGTATTGCGTTAAATTTAATTGATGTGTAGTTAAATCATAAATTAAATAATGCGATGGCTTTAACTCAACAATACCATTAAACAAACTTTCGTTTTGTGTTTCCAAATTCGCATTAACTAAATAATTAAATTGTTGCGATTCGTTTATTTCAAATTTTAATATGCCACTTTTAATAAATGCTTTGTATTCGCTTGCAAATGCAAATAATAAATTGTTATTACTATAATAAAAAGGTTTAACTCCAACCCTATCTCTGGCGCAAAAAATAATGTTATTTTTTTTATCAAACAAAGCAAAGGCAAACATCCCGTTAAAGCGTTGCAAGCAATTTACTCCCCATTGTTTATAAGCAGCTATAACAACTTCGGTATCTGTTTGAGTTAAAAATTGATGTCCATTTAATTGTAATTCGGCACGTAACTCAATGTAATTATATACTTCGCCATTAAAAGTTATCCAATAATTACAAGTGCTATCACACATTGGTTGGTGGCCTGCTTCCGATAAATCGATAATTGATAGCCGCCTATGCGCAAATGCTAATGTATAATTGAAAGCTACATCATTAACACATACAGTTGGATTATAATTAAATTTAGGGCTTAATTTATTTTCGCTTGGCGTTTCTGCCGAAAATGCAGCCACCGTGTTATCGTTATCAAAAAAACAAAACCCTTCGCCATCGGGCCCTCTGTGTTTAATAGATTGGCTCATAGCAATGATTTTATCTTTAATTAAAAAAGAATTATTTTTTGATATGATACCCGCTATGCCACACATATATTAAGTGATAAATTTAAAGTAATGATTGATTGGCTGACGCATTAACTAACATTGCTTTATACAAATCTATCCATTGTTTATTTTCAGTTGTAAAACTATCGTTGTGAAAGATAGAAACAAATTCACCATTGTTATTTTTTACTTCAGTTATTAATTTATTTAATTCAATATCTGCATCACTAACTTCAAGTTTTTTATAATCTCTTAAAATGCCTTCCATAACAACACTAGTGTGAATTGTTAAACTTGTGGCTTCATTTTTTTCTAAATCAAACCATTTATAGGGCACGCACAAACCAGTTCTAAATCCGCATTGCGATGCGTATATCATCGTATAATCGTCAGTAATGCCTACTTTAATTAATTCGCGATAGGTATCTGGTAATTTAATTCTCAAAAAATGACAACGCGCCGACGTTACTTTTTTTTCTATACAATTTTCTAGTCGTCTTTTTTCAATTCCAATGTTTTCTAAGTTATTATATGTTTGGTAAGATGGGTGCAAACCTAATGTATAGTTACTTGCCAAGGACGTTAATAAATTAACGAATCCTTTGTTTTTGTAATTTGGGTTTTTATCGTAAGCAGAATAATTACCTATTAAAACAAAATACTGTAAGGCAGTATTAGTTTCGGTACTCAACTTGTTTATTATATTAAAAGTATTGTATGGGTCTATTTTGTCGTTTAAATTACTTTTAATTCTGTTTTCAATAGCCGTTAAATTTAATGCTAACGCATCTTTAATTAATCCGCCAGCATTGCGTTTAAATCCCTTATGTGCATATGCAAATGCATTATCTATATCTATTGTCGAAACAAAATTATATGCTCTCTTATTAATTATTAATTGCGAAAACTGTTGCTTTAGCTTAATTCCAAAATCATTAATTAAACTAGATAAAATTGGTTGTGATAAATTATTAGTTTGGTATGCTATGCTATTTTCGGCTTTAAAGCGAAGGTGTTTATCAACATCATCATTAATATATTCTTCGTAACGAGTTGCAATATAAAACGTCATGGCAAACAAATCGTATGGTAAAAACGAATGCGAATCGGCTTTAAAAAGAACTGGAAAGTTTAAATAAACTGCATTTGGCTTTGGTAAAATTTGTTTAATATCTGTTTCAAATAATAAATTATCGGCTTTTATAAAAACACAGTTTGTTATAACGTTTTGCGAATAAGCTATTTTATAATTATGCGATTGGTTAAACTCTTGCAAATTGTTTGTTAAAGTATAGGCTGTATTTAAAACACTACCAAACACAAGTTCAAATGTATAAACTACTCTGGCTGTAATATTGGGTGTGTATATTAATATCATTTTAAGTAGTTTATTTATTAACTGCTAAACAAACAATTTGTTCATACACGTCTTTCCATTCTTGCCACTCTTGCGCCGTTCCCATTGTATCGTTATGAAACGTTGTTACTAACTCACCATTATATTTTTTAACTTCGTCAATTATAGGTTTAGCAAATTCTAATACTGTTTCGGGTAAGGCTTTATCTCCAAATCGTAACGATGTTTCGCTTATGCAAAATGGATGAATTTTTAAACCCGTTTCAAGTTCATCATCTAAATCGTACCAATAAAATGGGTGGCAAATACTGGCTCTAAAACCATTGTGTATTGAGTAGCCCATCGAGTAATCGTTTGTTATACCAAGTTCTTGTAAATTGTAATACGTTTCTGGAAATTTTAGCATTGAAAAATGCTGGCGCGAATTAAATATATCGCGATGGGTAATTGTTGCTAATCTATTAATTTCGGTTTTAACCTGCCCTATGCGTTCGTTAGAACCAAATGACGGATGAATGCCCGGTGTTGAATAATCGGATAAGTGTTTTATTAATTTCTGAAAATTAAAATTATTTGAGGGATGATTTTTATCGTTAAAGCCATAATCGCCTAACAAATAAAAATATATCATATTTAAATTATATTTTTTTTGAATTTGTAGTTGGTATTCGTACGAATCAAAAGGATCTTTTTCTTTATTTAATAAAACAGATGTTCTATCAATTAAATCTGTTTTATTAAATCGCAATAGGGATTTTAAATACCCACCTATTGTACGCATCATTCCTTTTAATTTGTATTTATAAGCGTTATCAATATCTATAGTTGATACATAATTATATGTGCGATGTGTTATGGTTATGTTATTAAATTTTTTTAATAATAATTTTTCAAATTCAGCAATCCAAATATTAACTAATGGTTTTTTTAAAAAGTCATATTGATATGCCAAACTGTTTTCTGCATCAAACCGATTAAAACCATCGGGTATAAATGGTAAATATTCTTCGTATCTACTAACTAAATAAAAGGCTGCTGCAAAAATATCAAACGGTAATTGACTGTTATATGTTTTAAAAAAATATTTTAAATAATTATCATGATTTTGAAATTGTATGGTTTGCTCTTTTATACCCGAATCAAACAATAAACTATGTGCAACAATATGAAAATCAGATTCTATTTCGTGTGTTGAGTATGAAATTTTATAGCCTTCAAATAGTTTAAAATCATCAACACTTGTTGTCATTTCAAATGTTAAGCCTAAATTATCTTTAAAAATTAAATTAAAAATATAAGTTACACGAGGTGTAATTTTATGAACGTAAATAAATATGTGTGCGTTAGGGTTCAATTATTTTTTAAACTTACCTTTTAATGCTGCCAAAGCCGACATCATATCGTTTGGGTCATATGCAATTGCTTCTTCTATTTTTGGTGTTTGTTTTTTATTTATAACAACAGCTTCGCCTTTCATTGATAAGGCAATACGCTTGCGTTTTACATCGCATTCGGTTACATTAACCCACACTTGCTGCCCTACTTTAACAACTAAGTTTGGGTCGTCAACAAACGTATCGCTTAATTGCGAAATGTGTACGAGTCCATCCTGATGAACCCCAATATCAACAAAAGCTCCAAAATTAGTAACGTTAGTTACAATACCTGGCAAGCGCATACCTTCGTGTAAATCTTCCATGCGATGCACACTTTCATCAAAGCTAAATACCTCAAACGATTTTCGAGGGTCGCGTCCTGGTTTTTCTAATTCGCTTACAATATCTTTTAATGTAGGTATACCAACCGTATCGGTAACATAAGTTGTTAAATTTATTTTTTTACAAAGCTCTTTGTTATTTAATAATTCATCAATAGCACAATTTAAATCGGCAGCCATTTTTTCAACAATATGATACGCCTCAGGATGCACTGCACTTTTATCAAGAGGATGAACGCCATCCCGAATACGCAAAAAACCCGAACACTGCTCAAATACTTTATCTCCCATACGCGAAACATTTAATAACTCTTTACGCGATTTAAATGCGCCATTTTCATTACGATAATCAACTATGTTTTTGGCTAAAGTTTCGCCAATACCCGATACGTATGATAGTAATTGTTTTGAAGCAGTATTTAACTCAACCCCTACTCCATTTACACAACTCATAACTACATCATCTAACTTATGTTTTAATGCCGATTGATCTACATCGTGTTGATACTGACCAACACCAATAGATTTTGGATCGAGTTTAACTAACTCTGCTAAAGGGTCGGCTAATCTTCGACCTATAGATACGGCGCCACGAACAGTAAGATCGTAATCTGCAAACTCTTCTCGTGCAACTTCCGATGCCGAATAAATAGATGCTCCTGCTTCGCTAACCATAATTACAGGAATAGATTTTGGTAACACTTCAATACTTCTTATAAATTGTTCGGTTTCGCGCGATGCTGTTCCGTTACCAATTGCAATGGCTTGTAATTCGTATTTAGCACATAAAGCCATTACGCTATGTTGTGCATCTAAAACCCTACGTTGCGGCTCGTGCGGATAAATAACGGTTTCTTCTAACAGCTTACCTTGGGCATTTAATGCAACAACTTTACAACCACTTCTAAAACCAGGGTCAATAGCTAACATAGATTTTTGCCCTAATGGCGATGCCAATAATAACTCACGTAAATTATCGGCAAATACTTGTATAGCTTTTAAATCGGCAGTTTGTTTTGTTAGCAAGCGCATTTCGGCTTCAATGCTAGGTTGCAGCAAACGTTTGTAACCATCGGTAATAGCTAATTTAACTTGTTCAGCACATTCGTTTCGTGCAGTAACAAACTGACGGTTTAATTGTTCGTGTGCTACCTCATCATCAATAACAACATCTAAAATTAAAAAATCTTCTTTTTCTCCACGGCGCATAGCTAGCATCCTGTGGCTTGGGCAAGTCATTAGGGCTTCTTCCCATTCAAAATAATCTTTAAACTTTTCGCCTTCTTCTTCTTTTCCTCTAATTACTTTACTTTTTACAATGGCAGTTTTTTTAAATAAATTTCGCATTCCTTCCCTTGCCATTGCATCTTCGCTTATTATTTCGGCTATTATATCGCGGGCGCCTTGCAAGGCTTCATCTGGGTGTTCAACTCCTAATTCTTTATTAACAAATACTAAGGCTTCAGTAAACAATTCATTTGTTTTTTGCTCTAAAATTAATTGGGCTAAAGGTTCTAATCCTTTTTCGCGAGCTACTGTTGCTTTGGTTCGTCGTTTTGGTTTATAAGGCAAATATAAATCTTCGAGTGTTGATAGAGTTTGTGCATCAATAATTTTTTGTTGTAATTCGGGTGTGAGTTTACCTTGCCCTTGTATTGATTTTAAAATAGCTTCACGTCGTTGTTCTAACTGTCGTAAGCGCTCTATTTCATTTTTAATAGTAATTACTTGTACCTCATCTAAACTGCCTGTTATTTCTTTTCGGTAACGCGATATAAATGGAACTGTAGCGCCTTCATCTAACAACTCAACAGTTGCTTTAACTTGTTTAATATCTATTTTTAAATCAGATGCTATTTTAAAAAACAGTAATGTATCGGTCATTTTTATATAATTTATAAAATAAAAGTTTTATTTTTTTGTTGCGTTTAAATTTTTAGCCTAATTATTATAAACAAATATAAAATTATAAAGATGTTGTAAGCGCCTATTTTATTAACAGTTAGGGGTATTTATTTACATTTTTTTATTTAGTTAAATTGATGTCAAAATTATTAA
>JAYSUQ010000220.1:0-9384 GCA_043718985.1 Bacteroidota bacterium
CCAAATCTAGTGTTTTTGTTAATTTAAAAAATGTTTAAATTAATTATTAGATTTTTAGTTACTAGATAATCGTATTAAAAATTCAGATTCAGCAGTATTTAATAGCCTTTAAAAGATAGAATTTTTATCTGATTATTAAAAAACACAATCCGTTTTTTTAACGGCTATAAAATTAATAAGCAATTTTTTTTAATTTAACTTTTACGCTATCGTTCGGTTCAACTAATGGTAATCTAACAAAAGATTGAGTTATTTTTTTATTTGTTAACACTTGTTTTATACCACCTGGGTTACCATCGGCAAATAATAGGTCGGTAATATCAATTAATTTATAATGTAGTTTTTGAGCCGTTTTAAAATCGTGTTTTAACGAGGCACGAACCATGTCGCTAAAATCTTTAGGGTAAGCATTTGCAACTACCGATATAACACCATTTGCACCGCACGCAATCATTGGTAACGTTAAATTATCATCGCCACTAATTACATAAAAATCTGCTGGGCGGTATTTTATAATTTTCATACACTGCTCAATATTACCACTAGCTTCTTTAACGGCTACAATGTTTTTAAAGTTTTTAGCTAAGCGTATGGTGGTATCCCAAGCAATGTTTGAGCCTGTGCGTCCAGGCACGTTATACAAAATAATTGGTAATGGACTAGCTTTAGCTATGGCAGAGTAATGCTGATAAATACCTTCTTGCGATGGTTTATTATAATAAGGCGATACAGATAGTATTGCAGAAAAACCTGATAAGTTACTTGTTTTTAGGGCTTCACATATTTCGGCGGTATTGTTGCCTCCAATACCAATAACTAAAGGCACACGTTTTTTTGTTACCTTAATAATATGTTGTGTTATTTCATTTTTTTCCTCTTTAGTTAAAGTAACACTTTCGCCAGTTGTGCCTAACACGACTAAATATTCTACTTTACCTTTTATTAAATGTTCAACCAATTTGGTTAAAGCTAAATAATCAACAATTCCAGTACTAGTAAATGGAGTAACAATTGCTACACCTGTGCCATTTAAATTTAATTTTGTTGCCATTTTTTAGTGATTTTTTATCATTTGTAAATACACAATTATTTGCTTTAAAAATTCTTTTGTATTGTTTTCGTTTTTAATACTAATATCAAACAAATTGTTGTTATAGCTTGCAATTTTACATTTTGCTTTTATTAATTTACTAGTTGCAAGGGTTTGTAGTTGTTCGTTAGCTCCCAAATTAATTAATACATCGTAGGTTATGTTACAAACTGGGTGCAACGCATTGGCTGTGGGTATATTAAAAAAGCTAAATTGTTTTTTTGTGAGTAGTAAATGTTTGTAAGATGGCACTGGCGCATTAAGTAACTTGCCGTTGTAAATAATAAACACTTCGGTATTTATATTTTGTTGAGCGCAAGTAGTTAAAAAATCAGATATTTCGGTTAGCTGATTATCAAATGCAACAATTGCAATGCTTGAAATTTGTGACCATTCAAAAAACTGTTTTTTAACGAGTGGTTCAAGCTTTTGCAACAGTAACCATTTACCAATATGTTGTAAGACTTTAATAAATAATTAGGCGTTTAATGTGTTTAATGATGCTAAAATATTTTGTTCAACACGTTGTTGTAAATTTTCAGTTGGGTGTTTTATAAATTTATCACCAGTTACTTTTTCAAATAGCTCAATATAACGATCTGATATTTCTTTAACCCAAATTTCGTTCATTTCAGGAACAACCTGATTTTCTTTGCCCTGAAATCCATTATCTATTAACCAACGACGAACAAATTCTTTACTTAGTTGTTTTTGTTCAGTACCATTTTTTTGTCGCTCATCATAACCTTCCAAATAAAAATAGCGCGACGAATCGGGTGTATGAATTTCATCCATTAAAAAAACTTTTCCATCACATAATCCAAATTCGTATTTAGTATCAACTAAAATTAATCCCATTTTATTGGCAATTTCTTGTCCGCGCGCATATAATTTACGAGTATAATCTTCTAATTGCACATAATATTTTTCGGCTACAATACCTTGGTTCAAAATCTCTTCGCGGCTAATATCCTCATCGTGCCCTTGGCTTGCTTTTGTTGTTGGTGTAATTATAGGCTCGGGTAATTTATCGCTTTCTTTTAATCCGCTAGGTAATGTAACACCGCACAGTGTTTTTATACCATTATTATAAGTACGAGCTGCGTGCCCTGCTAAATAACCTCGTATAACCATTTCTACTTTAAAGGGTTCGCAAACACGGCCTATGGTAACAACTGGGTCGGGTACTGCAATTACCCAATTAGGTACTATATCTTTTGTGGCTTCTAAAAATTTTGCTGCAATTTGATTTAAAACTTGTCCTTTGTAAGGAATTCCTTCGGGTAAAACAACATCAAAAGCGCTTATTCTGTCGCTTGCAACCATTACTAAAAATTTATCATCAATGTTATATACATCGCGAACTTTACCTTTATAAAAACTTTTTTGATTAGGTAAATTAAATTGTGTTGCAGTTAATGCCGACATAGGTTTTATTATTTTTTAATGCTGTAAATATAAAAAGTAATTTAAAGCCTATTTAATATTTATTTTGTTTTTTCATAAATAAAAATCCTATAAAGTAAAGCACTTTATAGGATTTTCATTTCAACTACCTTTATGTTTAAATTATCTTAACTCTTCTACGTGGCCTTCAACATGGCCTTCTTTCATCATTTTTTCTAACCACGAGCTAAGTCCAAATAATATTAATGCCGCTAAACCAGTCATTAAAATAAATAAAGTAAAAAACTCAAACAAATTAGTTATTTGAAAACCAACAAACGATGGGTAAACAACGGGTTCGGTACTTGCAGCATCTACACTTGGTGGTATTAACGCACTTAATGTACCTGCAAATTTGTTAGCCGCAGCATTAGCTAAAAACCAAGTACCCATCATTAAAGATGATAATCTTAAAGGCGCTAATTTACTAACCATTGATAAACCAATTGGCGATAAGCATAACTCGCCCATTGAGTGTATAATATACAAGGCAACTAACCACCACATACTTACTTTATCACTCACACCTAAACCCTTAACTGCAATTGCAATAACAATATAACCTAATGCAACTAAGGCTAAACCTAATGCCATTTTTTTTGGCGATGAAGGTTCTAATTTTCTGATATATAAAAAGCCCCATATTAACGAAAACAATGGCGCTAAACATATTACTGCCAAAGGATTAACCGATTGAAAGTAAGACGCGGGCATTTCCCAACCAAAAATTGTACGGTCGGTTTGCCTATCGGCAAATAATGTTAATGATGCACCGGCTTGCTCAAAGGCGCCCCAAAAAAAGATAACAAAAAATGCTAATATAAAAATTACAATAATTCGGTTACGCTCTAACGAGGTTAAACTTTTATCGGTTAAAATAATAATTGGCATTGCAATCATAGCACCATAAATAAAATAACCAATAATATCTAAATTGGTTTTAAATAATTGTTTAAAATTTAGCATAAAAAAGATAATGCCTATTGACCCAATTATAATTAAAATATTTTTTAAATCTAAAGGTTTAACAGGCAAGCCTAGCTCTTTTCCTTCTTCCGAAATTAAATATTTTTTTTGATAAACCACAAAACAAATTAAGCTTATAATCATACCAATGCAAGCCATTAAAAAGCCCCATTTAAAATCCATACTACCACAAACTAAAGGCGAAAAAAACGCACCTAAATTTATACCCATATAAAAAATAGTAAAAGCACTATCAATACGGCCATCACCTTTTGGGTATAACTGGCCAACCATTGTACTAATATTTGGTTTAAAAAAACCATTGCCTATAATAATACACGTTAAAGCTGCCCACATTATTGATACGCCAGCACCAGCACCAGCACTGGCACTTAAAAACATTAAAAATTGCCCTAAGGCCATTAATGCACCACCAATAATAATACTGCGGCGATTTCCTAAATATTTATCGCATAAATAACCACCTAATAATGGGGTTAAATAAACTAAACCTGTGTAACTACCATATATTTCTGATGCTTCGTTATCTTTTAATAACAGCACACGCGTCATAAATAAAATAAAAATAGCACGCATACCATAATAAGAGAAGCGTTCCCACATTTCGGTAAAAAATAAAAAATAGAGTCCCTTTGGATGACCTTGTTTTGCAGTAGTTTGTTCCATAAATTTACTTTAGTGGTTTTGTAGTTTAGTTTTTTTAGGTGGCTAATATAACATTTATTAGTAAAAATAACTAAGTGGTGTTTTTTGTAGGTTAATGTTTCGAGTAAAAAATAATAAACTCATTTTTTTCATCTTAAATTTGAAAAAAGTGTTTTGTAAATCAAAACCAATAATTTAATACGTTATTAATTTCTAAATAATTTTATCTTTGCACACCTAAAAATTAAAAACCCATGTTGTATGTGGGATAAACATTATGATTAAAATTACATTACCCGATGGTTCTGTTCGTGAATACGAAAAAGGAACAACAGCAATGCAAGTAGCATTGAGTATTAGCGAAGGTTTAGCTCGCAATGTATTAGCAGCAAAATTAAATGGTGAAGTTGTAGATGCTAACAAAGCTATAAATACTGATAGCACTTTAAGTTTATTAACTTGGAATGACGATGAAGGAAAAAATACACTATGGCACTCATCGGCACATTTATTAGCCGAGGCTTTAGAAGCTTTATACCCAGAAGTTAAATTTTGGGTTGGCCCACCATTAGAAAACGGATTTTATTACGATGTAGATTTAAATGGGCAAACCTTATCGCCAGCCGATTTTGAGAAAATTGAAGTTAAAATATTAGAATTAGCGCGTCAAAGCAATGATTTTGTGCGCAAAGAAATTAGCAAAGCAGATGCAATAAAATATTTTACAGAAAAAAACGATACCTATAAATTAGATTTATTAGAGCGTTTAGATGATGGAAATATTAGTTTATACACACAAGGTAATTTTACCGATTTGTGCCGCGGGCCGCACATACCAAACACTGGTTTTATTAAAGCTGTAAAAGTTTTAAGTATTGCAGGCGCCTATTGGAAAGGCGACGAAAAAAACAAAATGCTAACCCGTATTTATGGCATTACTTTTCCTAAGGATAAAGAATTAAAAGAATATTTAATTTTATTAGAAGAAGCAAAAAAACGCGACCATCGCAAATTAGGAAAAGAATTAGAATTATTTTGTTTTTCGGAAAAAGTAGGCGCAGGCTTACCTTTATGGTTACCAAAAGGCGCTATGTTGCGCGAGCGATTAATACAGTTTTTGCAAAAAGCACAATTAAAAGCAGGCTATTTACCAGTTGTAACGCCACACATTGGGCAAAAAGAATTGTACGTAACCTCAGGACATTACGAAAAATACGGTGCCGATTCGTTTCAACCAATAAAAACACCACACGAGGGAGAAGAGTTTTTTTTAAAGCCAATGAATTGCCCTCACCATTGCGAAATTTATAAATCGTCGCCAAAATCATATAAAGATTTACCAGTGCGTTATGCCGAGTTTGGAACTGTTTATCGTTATGAGCAAAAGGGGGAGTTACATGGCTTAACCCGTGTGCGAGGTTTTACGCAAGACGATGCACATTTATTTGTGCGCCCCGACCAAGTGCAAGATGAATTTGAAAAAGTGATTGATTTAGTATTATATGTTTTTAATGCGTTAGATTTTAAAGATTACACCGCTCAAATTAGTTTGCGCGACCCCGAAAATAAAACTAAATACATTGGTAGTGATGAAAATTGGGTTTTAGCCGAGCAAGCAATTATTGATTCGGCTGCTAAAAAAGGATTACGTACCGTAGTTGAAACTGGCGAAGCAGCTTTTTATGGCCCTAAATTAGATTTTATGGTAAAAGATGCCATTGGTCGTAAATGGCAACTAGGAACCATACAAGTTGATTATAACTTGCCCGAGCGTTTTGAATTAGAGTACACAGGTTCGGATAATTTAAAACATCGCCCTGTTATGATTCACAGAGCACCTTTTGGAAGTTTAGAACGATTTATAGCTGTATTAATAGAGCATTGTGGGGGTAATTTTCCGTTATGGTTAACGCCTAATCAAGTAGCAATTTGCCCCATTAGCGAAAAATATAACGATTATGCAAAAAAAGTTTTAGAATTACTAAATATTTCCGATATTCGCGGGCTTGTTGATGAAAGGAACGAAAAAATTGGAAAAAAAATTCGTGATAACGAAGTAAACAAAATACCGTTTATGCTAGTTGTTGGCGAAAAAGAAGCACAAGAAGGAACAGTAGCAGTTCGTGAACACGGTAAAGGAGATATTGGAACAATGACGATTGAAGAGTTTGCAAAACTAATACAAAGCACAATTGACAACGATTTTAAACAAAAAATAAGTAATTAATAACTAAAAAGCGGAGGTAATTATTAGCGTTTTTAAAAAACCAATAAACAACAACAACAAAAATACTGGGCCAATTAAGCCTGGCACTGCACCAGCTACACCAGTTCCGTTTAAACGCCCACGTGGCTTACGCGAAGGCTTTAAACGCCCAGGAGTTCGTGAAGAATTGCATAGAATAAATAGTAGTATAAGAAATACGCCTATGGTTCGTGTGGTTGGAGATGAAGTTGAAGCGGGTGTTTATCCAATAGCCGAAGCAATGAAAATGGCTGAGGATTTAGGCGTAGATTTAGTTGAAATTGCTCCGTTAGTAGACCCACCTGTTTGTAAAATTATTAACTATGGTAAATTTTTATACGAACTAAAAAAGAAAGCTAAAGAAGTAAAACAAAAAGCATCAAAAGTTGTTGTTAAAGATATTCGTTTTGGACCACACACAGATGAACATGATTATTTATTTAAAAAAAATCATGCTATGAAGTTTTTACAAGAAGGATTTAAAGTAAAAGCATTTGTGTTTTTTAGAGGGCGCGAAATTGTATTTAAAGAACAAGGAACAATTTTATTATTACGCTTTGCATCAGAATTAGAAGAGTGGGGAAAGGCAGAACAATTACCCGTATTAGAAGGTAAAAAAATGCAAATGGTACTTGGACCAAAAAAAACTAAGTAATTAAATTAGAGTACTAACAAATAAATAAATAAACAAAATGCCAAAAATGAAAACAAACTCTAGTGCAAAGAAGAGATTCTCTGTAACTGGGACCGGCAAAATTAAAAGAAAACATGCTTTCAAAAGTCATATCTTGACTAAGAAATCAACTAAAGGAAAACGAGCGTTAACCAAATCGGGCTTAGTACATGAGCGCGATATGAATAACATTAAGTTTTTATTAGCAATGTAATTTTAAGATTAACCCGAGTGCAAAAGGTTATTAAATTAACCAGAAACTACGTTTTAAAAGCGCTAAAAATTAGCCACGTAAAATCAAAAAATTAAAAAGAAATGCCACGTTCAGTCAATCACGTAGCGAGTAGAGCTCGCAGAAAAAAAATCCTTGCTTTAACTAAAGGTTATTGGGGTGCTAGAGGTAATGTTTGGACAATAGCCAAAAATACTTTAGAAAAAGGTTTAACTTATGCATACCGCGATCGTAAAAACAAAAAACGTACTATGCGTAGTTTGTGGATACAACGTATTAATGCAGGTGTGCGTCAATACGGAATGAGCTACAGCGAATTTATTGGAAAAGTAAACGCTAAAAACATTAACTTAAACCGTAAAGTTTTAGCCGATTTAGCGATGAATCATCCAGAAGCTTTTAAAGCAGTTGTAGATCAAGTTAAATAATAATTTCAAATATTATAATTAAAAAAAGACAATCCAAAATGGATTGTCTTTTTTTTGAAAATTAATTAAACTAAAAAAATGAAAACAAGTTTAGACCTTAGTGAAATTTTTATCCTTTTATTTATTGCATGTGTATTTTGCTTTGGGGCTTATACAATTATTAAATTTATGAAAACCAAGTAGCAACTAAATTATTGCTGAAAAAATATTAAATTATATTTAATGGTAGTTTACAAAAAGTGATGTAATTGTTACACTACCTCATTAAAATTTATTTGTAATAAATACAATTATTATTTTGTATTAATTAATGCCTACGTTTTATTTTTTTCTTTTTATTAAATGTTGGGCAAGTATCGCATTTATTTTTGCTTTTAAATAAAAAACAGTTTGATAGCAAAAGTGAACTACTTATGCCTATAATTATCAATAATAAATAAGATTTTTTCATTTATATTTACAAATATAAAATAAAATTTATAACACTTGTTTAGTTTTAAAATTACTATAAAACGGTGTATAACTCAAACTAAAATTATTTTAAAATAAACAAATGGAACGTAACGATAAACGCGATTTTAAAAAAGAAGAACACAATACGGATAATTTAATTTTTGGAACACGCGCAGTTATTGAGGCTATTAATGCTGGAAAGGAAATTGACAAAATAATGTTGCAAAAAGGGTTATCTAACCAATTATTTAACGAGTTGCGTAAAGCAATGAACGGGCTAGATATACCAATTCAATTTGTGCCACCCGAAAAGCTTAACCGCATAACTACTAGTAACCATCAAGGTGTTGTAGCTTTTGTAGCCGAGGTAACTTATTTTGAGGTAGAAGATATGTTGGCACGGGTTTTTGAAAAAGGTAAAACACCACTGGTTTTAATTTTAGACAGAATAACCGATGTGCGTAATTTTGGCGCCATTGCCCGTAGTGCAGCTTGTGCCGCAGTAGATTTTATAATTATACCAAGCCGTGGTGCCGCACAAATTAATGCAGATGCAGTTAAAACTAGTGCTGGTGCATTAAACAGTATGCCTGTTTGCCGTGAAGAAAATTTAAAAGATACCATAGATTATTTAAAAGAATATGGATTGCAAATTATTGCGTGTCACGAAAAAACCGAAAGCTATTATTACAACGCCGATTTAACAAAACCAACTGCCATTATCATGGGATCTGAAGAAAATGGTATATCAAACGAATACTTAAAACGCAGCGATATGCAGGTTAAAATACCAATGGTTGGTAACATTGCATCTTTAAATGTATCGGTAGCTACTGGTGTAATTTTATTTGAGGCTGTAAAACAAAGGCTTTAAACAAAGTGTATTCCTCAATAAAATAATTGTGCCCTTTGTAGTTAAATAAAATTGAAAACAATTGAAGACATAAAAGAAAGAGAACTCATTAAAGAATGTGTTTTTAAAACAGCACGCTCGGGAGGTGCAGGCGGACAAAATGTAAATAAGGTTGAAACAAAAGTAGAACTATGGTTTAATATTTTTGAATCGGAAAAACTATCAGATGAAGAAAAAGAAATTTTATTAAAAAAGCTATCAAATAAATTAGAAAAAGAATTTATAATTCATTTGCAAGAACAAGCAGATAGAACACAATTAAAAAATAAAGA
>JAYSUQ010000023.1:0-6400 GCA_043718985.1 Bacteroidota bacterium
TAAACCTAATGATGGCGACCAAATATATGACAATGCACCACCTACAGTTAGCGTTGCCCCTACTCCTTCGCAAATTGTATTACTTGTAACCGATAAAACAGGGTTAGTGGTAACAGTAACAACTACCGTTGTACTATTTGTGCAAGTGCTTATTGAGCCAACTAATACATAAGTTGTTGTAGCAACTGGTGCAGCTACAACCTGCACGCCATTAGTAGGAAAAACACTTAAGGCTGGGCTCCACGTATAACTACTAGCACCGCCACTTGCGGTTAATATAGCACTGCCGTTAGGGCAAATAGTTGATGAGCTTGTGTTAGCAGTAACAACCAACGTGTTTTGCACAATTACATTTGCAGTGTTACTGCCTGTACAGGCACCATTAGTTGCATTAACTGTGTAAATTATGCTAGCTGTTGGTGTACTTATTACCGTATTTTGAGTATTTGTGTTTAAAAAATTATTGTTTAACCAAACATAACTTGTGCCAGCACCCGATGCTGTGAGTGTGCTTGACGAACCTGGGCAAATTGTTTGTGTAGGCGATACATTTACTGCAAATGTACCACCAATTGTTACACCTACTGTTGCCGTTCCTACACAACCATTTAATGTTGTGCCAGTTACTGTATAAGTTGTGTTTAAGGTTGGGTTTGCTGTTACTAAATTACCCGTTGTTGGCAACAAATTAGTTGTTGGCAACCATGTAAATGCAGTTGCTCCACCAGCAGTAAATACTGCATTTTGGCCTGGGCACATTGTTTTATTTGGTGTTGCGGTTATTGTTGCATTAGCAAAAACAGTTAATAACAAATTGCTATTACCTAAACATCCAAAATTATTTGTACCCGACACCGTATATAACGTTGTGGCGGTTGGGGTTACAACAATTGGGTTTAAATTAGATGCTGTACTCCAAGTATACGTACCAGCAACTGCTCCGTTAGCTGTTAAAGTTGCACTTGCGCCTGGGCAAATGCTTGCACTTGATGGTGTTATAGTTATTGTAGGATTTTGACTTACATTAACAGATACCGTTGCCGAACCTATACACATATTAATATCGGTGCCTGTAACAGTATAAATAATTAACCCTGCTGGCGTGCTTACTACATTTGAGCCAGTGGTTGTGTTTAAACTTGTTAACGGACTCCAAACATAAGTATTGGCGCCACTCACAGTTAATGTAGCCGATTTTGTAACACACACCGTACTATTAGCACTAATTGTTAAGGTTGGAGGGGTATATAAACTAACCATTACAGTATTTGTTCCTATGCAACCATCAACATCAGTACCTAAAACACTATATATTATACTTGCATTTGGGTTGGCTACTGTAACACTTGCTGTAGTTGTACTTAAATTTATATTAGGGCTCCACGTATAATTAGTTGCGCCGCTAGCCGTTAAAGTAGCACTACTACTAGGGCAAATACTTGCATTAGCACTAGTTGTTATAACTAAATCGGGTTTAATATTAACAGATGTATTAGCTGTAGATGAACCACAACTTGTTGTTGCCGTTAATGCAACCGAACCACCTGTTATACCATAATTAACAATTATACTGCTTGAGTTTGTTGGAGTTGATGTAATTGATGCGCCTGCGGGAACTGACCACGAATAATCTACACCAGCTAAGTTTGTAACCGAATAAGTAACTCCTATTTGGTTTTTACACACATTTTGTAAGCCAACAATGTTACCAATATTAGGTGCTACAGCCACTGGCGATACTTGCACCGTTGCCGTTACAGGCAAACCACACGATACGCTACTTACCGTGTAAATAGTTATGCCTGCTGGCGTTATGCTTAAATTACTACCCGTTGTTGCCCCAGCATTACCAGCTGGGCTCCAAGTATAACTACCACTACCGCCATTTACAAATATAGATATCGTTTGACCAGGGCAAATTGTTTGACTTGCCGATGGTGTTAATTGGTTAACTGCCGAAATTGTTACCGAAAAATCATCTGAAGATAATGAACAGGTATTTGCTGCAATTACAGATACTGAACCCGAGGTAACACCAAAATTAACTGTAATACTACTGGAGTTTGTTGGCACAGATGTTATGGTTGCTCCAGAAGGAACTGTCCAAGTATAATTAACACCTGCTAAATTAACTACCGAATACACCTCGCCAGTTTGGTTGGGGCACACAGCGCTTGCTCCTACTATTGTTCCTATTGCTGGTGCTACCGAACTAGCAACAATTTCAACAGTCTCTGTAACTGGTGCACCACACGAAACACTATTTACAGTAAAAATTTGGGTAGAAGGTACTGTAGCAATAACCGTTGCGCCATTAGCAGTATTTAATAAACCAGCAGGGCTCCACGTATATGTTGTGCCGCCACTAGCAGTTAATGTTATTGTTTGGTTAGGGCAAACTGTTGCATTGGCCGATACCGACAATGAACCAGGCGTATTTAAAGTTATTGGCAAAGTTGCAACAGTTGAGCCGCAAGTACCAGCAGCGGTTACGGTAATAGTACCAACGGTAGCTCCAAAACTTACAATTATGCTGTTTGAGTTTGTTGGTGCCGATGTAATGCTAGCGCCTGCAGGCAAACTCCACGTATAATTAGTAGCTGCAATATTAGCTACCGAATAAGTTACGCCTGTTTGATTGGGGCAAACACTAGTTAACCCATTAATGTTACCAATTGCAGGTGGCGTGCCACCAACAACAACTTGCACTGTTTGTGTTTGGTTACCACTGCAACCAGGCGATGTAACCGTATAAATAGTTGTGCTTGGTGGGTTTGCAATAACAACGGCACCGCTTACGGTGTTTAAATTTGTAGCAGGACTCCACGTGTAGCTTGCGCCACCACTAGCAGTTAGTGTAGCGCTTTGGCTAGGGCAAATACTACCCGTTGTTACAATTGATAGTGATGCGGCTGCGGGTAACACGGTGATGGTTTTAGTAATAGAACTAGAACAACCTCCACCTATTAAAAATTGTGTAGTTAGGTTTACAGGATATACGCCAGTACTATTAAATGTATGATTTGGAGTAGATCCAAAACCAAAATTACTAAACCCTGATAAAATATCAGAAAAACTCCAATTATGTAAAACATTAAAATTTGTTTGCGATGTAGTACCGCATCCAAAACTACCGCAGTTACAAGTAGATAACCCACTCCCTCCAATTGTACAAGGTATAAAGGATGTAGTGGTGAACGTAACATTTTGACCAGCACAAACTGTGAATGACGAAGCTGTATAGTTAGCAATAGGAGCTGTTACACCCGCAACATTTAAAACGGCAGGCATAGTTGAGCAACCACCACCATAATTTATAGTTAAATTATAGTTGCCATTATTAACAGTTTGCCAATTACTAACAACTGGAGATTGGCTTGCCGAAGTAAAACCATTCGGACCAGTCCAACTATAAGTGCCACCATTTGTTAAAGATGTTAAACTAACATTACTTCCGTAACAAACAGGATTTGGCGCTGTAATGTTTGCAGGGCTTAATGTGTTTGTAACTGTTACTGTTTTTACAATACTTGTTCCGCCAGGCGCACAAGTTGTAGCACCTAAAGTTAACGTATAAGTAGTTGTAACTGCAGGGTTAATATTTATTGATTGCGTGTTAGGATAAACTCCTGCAGGACTTGATGTCCAAGCATAAGAAGAAGCTGAAGAACTTGCTGACAGAGTACCTGTTGCACCAGGACATAGTTGATTACTACCATCTATTTGCCCTCCTAAAGCAACTCCAGTTGATGCTGTTACTGTGTAATTACATACATTACCCGAAAAACCATCAATCATTATAAAATATTTTTGACCTGGCACTAAATTAGTATTAGTTGTAATTGTAAATGTGCCAGAGCCGCTACTTTGAGATACACAATTTGAAACCTCAGTAAAACTAGTGCAGTTTGAAGAGGCGTAAATAACTGCTTGTATACCAGAACTAGTACTAGCGCAACCTGCCGAATTAAAAATTAAAGATGAGCTCGTACCACTCGCAATAAAACTTAACCACGAGTTGTTTTCAATACTACCACAAAAATTGCCTAACCCCGATGTATTACCCGATGTGTATGAACCACTGGTATTACCACAATACCCATTTAAATCACAAATAACTGGTGCATTCGAGCATTCATCAGAACCTGGAGCGCCCGAGCAAGCTAAAGGCATTGGTAACGGAATGTTTTCTTTATTAATAACTACACTTCCTAAATCCAATCTAAATTTAAAACCCCTGCTTGTATTGGCCCAATTTGATTTAAAATGAAGTGTAATACTTTCGTTTGATGACATAATTAAAAATCTATCTAACTCAGCGCCAGTTAATGTTTTAATTAAATTAGATAACGTATCCTTTCCGTCGTAAATTTTTAAAACATCATTTAAATTTTCGGTAAAAAAGAAATAATTTTTTAAAACAATTTTTCTATTAAACTTATTATTAATTGTTACAACATAGTTTTCGTTATTGCCATAACCACCATTTGAGTTTAAAAAATCAAAAGTTTCATAACTACTGTGTAAAAATGCTCCCGAAGCATCTAAATTAACCTCTTTAGTTTTATCTAAAAATATAGCGTTAGGATTATTAATTTCTAGTTGTTTATTTGGTGTAGCAAATAATTCGTCATAATTATTTTGCGAATAAGCTGCAACGTTACATGTTGCTAAAATTAAAAGTATATATGTTTTAAAGTTCATTATTATTGTAGTGGTTAGTTTATCGAAGTTCTAATTTAACAGTTTATTCCTAAACTTTTTTAGTATCTGATTAAAACACTATTAATAGTAATTAAACCATATAGTTGGGTTAGTAAACTTATATTTAACACAACAAAATAGCATTAGTTTAAAGTGTTTTTATACATTTACAATATGCGTTTTTTGTATCAACCACCTAAAATAATTCGTAGTATTTATCCAAATGCGATTTGGCAAAAATCAGCAACTCAAAAAACAATTTATTTAACGTTTGATGATGGCCCAATACCCGAATTAACACCCTGGGTTATTAGCATTTTAAATAAATACAACATAAAAGCAACTTTTTTTTGTGTTGGCGAAAACATTAAAAAATATCCCAATTTATTTAAATGCCTTAAAAACGAAGAGTATCAAATTGGCAATCATACCTACAATCATTTAAACGGATGGAAAACAAGTTGCAACAACTACATGAGTAATATTGAGCAATGCCAAGCCTTAACACAAACTAATTTATTTAGGCCGCCTTACGGTAAAATAACTAAACAACAATATAAAGCACTAAACACTAAGTACGATTTAGTGTTTTGGGATGTGTTAACCCACGATTACAGCAAAAATATAAGCCCTGAGACTTGTTTGAAAAATGCGGTAAAATATACTCGAAATGGCAGTATTGTTGTTTTTCATGATAATTTAAAAGCTAAAGTTAATTTACAATACGTTTTACCTAAATATATTGAGCATTTTTTAAAATTAAATTATAAATTTGCCATATTGTAACATACATGAAATTTAAAATAACATACTTATTATTAGTTATTGCAATTACAAGTTGTACTCAAAAAACCGACCCTATAAAAACCGAAACATTTAAAGTTTGGGGCAATTGCGAAAAATGCCAAAAAACAATTGAGGCAGCTTGCTTAATTGATGGCGTTACCGAAAAAAAGTGGGATGTTAACTCAAAACTATTTACAGTTAAATACGATACCACATTAGTTAACTTAGATATTATACAACAAAGCATTGCAAAAGTTGGTTACGATAACGATGCTTATTATGGCGATGATTACGCCTACGGTAAACTTGCTGCTTGCTGCCAATACGAGCGAAAACCTTTTGAATTAAAATAATTTTTTTTAATTTTTAAATTTAAAGGCATTACAATGAAACACATTGCTAAGTTATTATTTTTTATAGTTGTATTTACTAACTGTCAATCTCAAAAGGTAAATCAAACGAGTAACACTAAACTTTATAAAAAAAGTAATAACGAATTAAAATCGCAATTTATTGTTTATCATATAAACGACTCGGTAAGCGAATTACATTATAGCATTGATAACGATATTTTAATTTATACTAAAACAGATACGAGTACTTTTTTTTACAGCCACTTAACATTAATAATTAATTGTAACAGTACCGATAATTTAAATAACACTGAAATTAAAAATACATTTACAATTTTAGATAAACAAACCGAAGTAAACAACAAATTATTAACTAGTAGTGTGCAATTTAAATTGTATAAAAACAAAGATTATTTAATAGAAATAAACACCATTGACGAACACAAAAAAACGCAGTACACCGCAAATTTATTGAGTGATAAAACATCGAACACAACACGCCAAAATTTTTTAATAACAACAACTAATAACCAACTAAATTATTCTAATTTTTATAG
>JAYSUQ010000221.1:0-30078 GCA_043718985.1 Bacteroidota bacterium
AAAAATTAGGGGGGAGGTCTCCAGTAAAAAATAATTATAAATCCAATGAGAATAAGACTTTTGAGCCTTTTTAATTATTTACTCGGTTTATAGTGAAAAAATAACAAACTTTATACATCTTACCAACTCTAAACACGTTTTTGTGTTTACTTATAATGAAATTCCAAAGAAAAGGAATTACACTTAAGCCTATAATAAATCGTTAGCTAAGTTTGCTAACTCGCTACGTTCGCCTTTTTGCAAGGTTATGTGTGCGTATAATGGTTGGCCTTTAACTTTATCTATTAAATAACTTAGCCCGTTACTTTGCGCATCTAAATAAGGTGTGTCTATTTGATAAATATCGCCAGTAAAAATAATTTTAGTGTTTTCGCCAGCTCTGGTAATAATAGTTTTTACCTCGTGTGGGGTTAAATTTTGAGCCTCATCAACAATAAAAAACATATTACTTAAACTACGACCACGAATAAATGCCAATGGGCAAATTACAATTTTTTCGTTTTCAACCATTTCGTTAATAGCCTTTAACTCCCTATCGCGCTCGGTAAACTGGCTTTTAATGTATTTTAAATTATCCCATAATGGCTCCATATATGGGTTTAATTTTGATGTAATATCGCCTGGCAAATACCCAATATCTTTGTTACTTAATGGCACAATTGGGCGTGCAATATAAATTTGATGGTAATTACGACGCTGCTCTAACGCACCTGCCAACGACAGCAAGGTTTTACCTGTGCCTGCAACACCTTGTATGGTAACGAGTTTAATGTCAGGATTCATAATGGCATCTAAGGCAAATGCTTGCTCGGCATTTTTAGGAATAATGCCAAAGGCCGATGTTTTTGTAATGCGTTGCATGGTTTTACTATGCACATCGTATCGAGATAAAACTGATGCGCTACCATTTTTTAAAATATAAAAATGATTTGATATAGGCTCGTCTTTTTTAAAAATTTCTTTTGATGGGCACGAACCTTTCTCGTAAATGGTGTTAATAGTTGTTGGGTTTATTTTATCTATTTCGGTGCGGCCAGTATATAGTTCATCAATAGTTAATATTTTACCTGTTGTATAATCTTCGGCATGTATGTTAAGCGATTTTGCTTTAATGCGAAGGTTAATATCTTTAGTAACTAAAATAACTTTTCGATCTTTATTTTTTTCGGCTGTATATAAAGCAGTATTTAATATTTTATGGTCTGCTTTACGCTCGCCAAATATTTTTTCGGCATCAATGGTAGATGAGGTGTTCATCTCTATTTTAAAATTACCATGGTTTTTGCTTCCTATTGGAGCCCACTCTTGTAATAAGTTTTTACCCGATAAGGCATCTATGTAACGTGTAAATTCTCGAGCTGCAAAGTTTTTTGTATCGTTTCCTTTTTTAAAATTATCTAACTCCTCAAGCACTGTTATTGGTATAACAACATCGTGTTCTTTAAAATTTTTAATAGCTGTGTGGTCGTAAATAATAACAGATGTATCGAGTACAAATATTTTTTTTTCACCAGTTTTTGCAATTACTTTTTTAGCCATAACAATTAGTTTTTAAGGGTTACTATAAAGCTATACGATTTCAAATTAAAAAGGTTACAACTCTATTTTTATAACAAACAATGCTTTGTTTATTATAAATTATGCCTTAATGCCAATTACTAATAAATCGTCTATTTGCTCAAGCGCACCTTTCCAATTATTAATTTTAACTTCTACTAGTGTTTGTTGCTCGCTCATTGGTAAGTCGCAAATTTCTATTAAAAATGATTTCATGTTGCGCGACATAAATTTTTTACCCTCTGGCCCACCAAACTGATCGGGAAAACCATCGGTTGTTAAGTAAATGGTATCGTTAGTTTGTAACGTTAATTCGTGTTGTTCGTAATCAAAATTAAAATCGGTAGTACTTGCAATACTTGCTTTGTTTGGTTTTATTTCTAATAACTCTTTGTTGGTTATTCCGCTTAAATTTTCACAGTTTTTAACTACCCACAAAGGCCTATTGGCGCCAGTGTAAGTTACAAGTTTAGTTTGCGTATTATATTTAATTAGCGCAACCTCCATCCCATCTTTACTTTTGCTGTTTTTGCCTTCGTATTGTTTTAGTACTGCTTTAATACTGTTGTTGGCTAGTTTTAATACTTGATTAGGCTGGCTGGTGTGTGAGCATGCTTCTGTTAATTTTTCGGAGCATATGGTGCTCATAAATGCACCTGGCACACCGTGGCCAGTACAATCGCAACAGGCTATAAAAAATTCGTTTTCATTTATTTTTTTAAACCAATAAAAATCGCCACTTACAATATCTTTAGGCTGAAAAAATAAAAAATAATTTGCATACGTATCTGTTATTTCTTTTAAACTAGGTAGCACCGATTGTTGTATGCGTTGGGCATAATTAATGCTATCGGTAATTTCTTTTTTTTGATGTTCTAACAAATACACTTGCTCTTCAATCGTTTCTGTGCGTAGTTTTACTGTTTCTTCTAATTTTAGGTTTTGTTCTTGTAAGCGCTTGGTATAAAGTTTTATAATTAAATAAACTAAGCTTAGTGCTATAAGTACATAAAAAATATAAGCCCAAATAGTGCGGTACCAAGGCGGTAAAATAGTAAATGCATAATGCAACTCTAACAATTGTTTTGTTTGTTCGTTTTTTGCTTTAACATGAAATGTGTAGTCACCCTCGCTTAGATTGCTATAATTAATATCAAACTTTTTTTCATACTTTCCATAGTCTTTGTCTCTACCCTCTAAGTAATAAGATAGTTCAATAATTTCTGGATTTTCAAAACAATTATAACCAATTTTAAAATTAATATCGTTGTTTGCGTAGACTATAATAGGTTTAACAAAAGCGGTTGTATACGTTGCGTTTTCAATAATAGTATCTTGTTTTGTAATAACACTACGCAAAAATAAGTTGTAAGTTCTGTTTTCAATTTTTGTTTGTTTACTTAACATAAATAAGCCCTCATCGCTCGATATGAGAACAACTTTGCGGGTAGTATCGTAATTTATTGAGTTTGGTTTCACATCTTTTAGCCTACTAATACCACTATTGTTAATAATAAATTTTGATTGATGGTTTTCTAAATAAATAAATTTTTGTTCGTATTTATCATAATTATCTAGTTTTATGTTTTGCGAACAAAGTAAATCGCCATCTAATTCGGCGGCCCTAAATACCTCATTGTTTTTTGTTGCAAAATAAAACACTGGGTGCTTTTTGCAAATAAAATTATTCGTTTTATCTGCTACAATAGTGTACATTCCCTTATCAGTGCCAACCAATAATTCATTTTTATAATTAAACACAAAACTCTCAAGTAAATTAGGCAGCCCTTGTTTTTCTGTTATAGAATCTAGTGTTGAATTTTTATTTTTATTAATAAAATAGATGCCCTTATCAATTGTGCTAAAGTATACATTATTATATTTATCGGCTGTAATACTTCGCACTTCGCTATTTAACTCAAATGTGTTTTGTATCTCAAATTTATTTGGCAGGGCTTTATAAGCCTCTACTCCAAAATCGGTTGCAGCATAAATTAAGGTGTTGTTTTTTTTATCTTGATAAATATAGTTGGTAATTGACTCGCTTAATTGTGTAATGGTTGAACCATTATAAGTGAATAAACCGTTGCGCGTAGCAAGTAATAAATTGTTGTTAGCTACAATTAAATGCCACACTTGTTTATTAAAGTTTAATACGTTTTCAAATTTGTTTATAGCTGCATTAAACACCTGTAATCCTTTATCGGTTGCTACATATAGTTTATTGTTATAATAACAACTCGCCTGTACTAGGCCAGATATACCATTGCTTCGGTTATATATTAATAATGGGCTATTTAACTCTACATAAGATACGCCATAATAGGTAGGCAACCATAAATTACCGTTATAATCTTGATAGGCGCCTTTAATATTATTTTCGTATAAGCCTGATTGATCATTAAATCGTTTAATAATTTCGAGTTTATTATTAATAATAAAGGCACCTTTTTTGTTTGATGTAAAAATAAAAGTACCGTCATTTAACTGAGTGCCATTGTTTATTTCGCTTTCAATTAACTCGGCATCGCAAGGCGCATTAAATTTTGTAAAACTAGTGTTTTGTGGGCTCACCGAGTCGTAGCTTGCAATGTAAATACCTTCGTTACGGTAACCAATTGCAAATTTAGTTGCGCTTAATTTGTATGTAAAAAAAGCTTTACTGTTTTTTAATTGTTCGGGCGTATTAACAGGTTTTAAAACTCCATCTATTAATACAAAAATGCCATTATTTAAATCGGTAACAAACAAGTGCTTGCCAAATAAATTAAACCGTGCATTAAAATTATTTTTAGGGGAAATTGCATTAAGTTTATCGTCTTTCAATTCTATCAGTTTATCTGATGCTAAAAAATAAATAGTTTTGTTTATTTCGCCAATTTGTCTAATTATTGTTTTTGGTTTTTGGTTTGCAGTTAATTTAATCAGTAAATTATTAAAATTGTATTTCCCTATTTTGTTTCTCTCTATGTATCCAAATTCGCCATCATTTTCTAAGCTATAATACGTTTTGTTAGCGCTCGATTTGTATAGTGTCATTACAGATGTTTCATCAAGTGTATGAGTTGTTATCCAATTTAAGCCGTCAAAAACTAACAATCCACTTTTGTTTGCAATAAGTAAACGGCCATCATTATTTTGTACTATTGCAAAATTATTAGCTTGTGCTAAATAGTTTTTAGGTAAATAGTTTGTAACAAAATACTCGCCTTGTTGTGCTTTTAATAAAGTACAACAGGTTAAAAAAAGTAAAAATGTTTTCTTGTTAAATAACATTAGTATAAAAATAACAAAAAAGCTCAAACATTTGTTTGAGCTTTAAATTAGGCAGTGTGATTTTAAAATTATTCAATTATAATTTTTTTAACAGCAATGGTTTTTTTTGCGTTTAAAAGATTTATAAAATAAATTCCTTTTACTAAATGCTGTACGTTAATTATGGTGTTTTGAGATTGAATTGTTTGTTGAATGACTATTTCGCCAATTACTGTTGTTATTTCAATAGTTGTATTAGAATTAATTAAATTTTCGAAATTTACATTTAACACATTAGTTGCTGGGTTTGGATAAACACTAAAAATTGAATTATTAAAGTTTTTTATTTTTAACCCTGTTGCTAACCTTTCGTTTTGTGTGTTACTTTTAGTTTTGTTTTTTATGGCAGTTGTATTCATTGTTTTTAAAGTAGGGTTACAGTTAAAGCCAACAGCGTCAACAAACCACTTTGTATTTGTTGGCCAAAACGTTGCATATTGTGGGTCGGTAAATAAATTGCTTGTTGTACTGCCAACTAATGTTTCTATACCAGTGCTTAGATTATAGCGTTGTAAATTATAATTACTTACAGGTGTTGTGGTTGCATTTTCAATAGCATAGTTATTCCAATTAAAATTACCATTTAGTTGATCTTGCACAAAAATTGTTTGGTGCCATAAACTTAATACGCCGTATGTGCCACAAGTATTTCTTATTTGTAATTTATATTTGTACGAGGTAAAGTTTGGATTACCATTAGCAGGACCAATACTTCTATTTGTATCTAAATACATACTAAAGGCGTTTACACTAACGGCCCCAATTTGTTTGTAAACATTTGTTGATACCTCTCTATAAATGATAAAACTATCAACATTAGTGTATAAACTTTTTTCCCAATAAATTTCATTATTATTTACTATACTATCTAACGTAATTAAGCAAATGCTTGGCGTTTGTATTGGTATAACTATTACGCTAAGAGTTGATGAACTAGTACAGCCATTTAAAGCAGTGCCATTTACAGTATAGGTTGAATTTATAGTTGGAGTTACAACACTACCATTTGAATAAGTATATGAGTTTGCTCCATTTGGAATAATTGTGTGGCTATATCCAGTACAAACAGTGCCATTACTTATACTTATTGTGGGTGTAGGCAATACAGTAACCAAACTTGTATTGGTATTATTGCAACCTTCTAAAAAAGATGCTGTAACTGTATAAATAGTACTTGTTGGTGGGGTAACTGTAGTTCCTCCTGAATATGAATATGAAACTGCCCCAGTTGCGTTAATTGTGAATGACTTGCCACTACAAATGGTACCGCTATTTACTGAAAACGATTGTAATCCTGATTTAAAAACAGAAACCAAATCCGTACTTCGACTTACAGTAATAATATCTGGCTTAGCATCAGTTGTAAATTCGGCAGATATAATATCGTTACCATTGCCCGTATAATCATAACTTGGAATTAAAACGCCAGTGTTAGAACCATTAAATGTTTTAATTTTATTTCCAGAAGATGTAACTGCCAAATCATCAAATCCATCTAAATTATAATCGGCAGCTGTTATGTAGTTATTTGCTCCGCCCGTTGTATAGCTTGTTACAGCTGAAAACGTGCCTGTTGGGCTACCAAGCATTACACTAATAAATGTACCATTGGGCATTGCAATATCTTGGTTTGTATCGCCATTTACATCTAATGCCAACATTTTACCTGATGTTGAGTTTACTCCTGTGTATGTATTTGTTAATGCTAGGGGCAAAGTTGATGCGCCAAATTTTATAAGTAAAAGTGTTGTTGGCGATTGTGCAGTAACAGCAACATCAGATTTGCCATCTTTATTAAAATCGGCAGTACAAAATTTTAGGCCACTACCACCGCCACTTATTGTAAAACTAGTAATTGTAGAAAACGCGCCTAAACCATCGCCTAACATACAAGTTAAAGTGCTGTTAGGCGATGCTAATTTCAAATACGTTAAATCCAAATAACCATCACCATTGTAATCACCCTTATTTAAAAAAAAACCTCCGACGCTTGCATTTGCTAATGTTGTATAGCTTACTGCGGATAAAAAGGAACCAGATCCTGTACCCTTTAATAATGATACCACAATATTTGTACCCGATGGCGTTCCAATTGTTGCAACATCTATTTTGCCATCATTATTAAAATCGCCACTTACTATGGCTTGTGGAGCATACCCCATTGTATAATTTGCCCCTACAGGAGTAAAAGAACCTGTACCTGTTCCTAAAAAAGCTGAAACGCCATATATTAATTGATCGTTTGCAATTGCTATATCCTGCTTACCATCGTTGTTAAAATCGGCAGTTGCTATACCAATAGGTCGATAAACATTGCCTGGGGTTCCTGGAAACGTGTAATCTACACGCGGCAACAAACATACTTGTGCTTTTGAGCTAAATAAAAAAGAACATAGTATTAAAAAAAAAATGTTTTTTATTTTGAGATTTTTCATTGTAGTTTTTTTATAAAGCTACAAATTATAAATACAAAAAAAGAATTTCATTACGTAGTGAAAAAATACAAATAAGAGCAAATTTTAATTTGCTCTTATTTGTATTTAATTTATTACTCAATAACTATTTTTTTAACAGCAATGGTTTTATTTGCGTTTAAAAGATTTATAAAATAAATTCCTTTTACTAAATGCTGCACGTTAATTATGGTGTTTTGAGATATGATTGATTGCTGTAAAACAATTTCGCCAATTACATTAGTTATTTCTAAAGTTGTATTAGTATTAATTAAATTTTCGAAATTTATATTTAACACGTTAGTAGCTGGGTTTGGATAAACACTAAAAATTGAATTATTAAAATTTTTCATTTTTAACCCTGTTGCTAACCTTTCGTTTTGTGTGTTACTTTTAGTTTTGTTTTTTACAGCATTAACGCCACTTAAACGCGCGGTTGGGTCGCAACTAAAGCCCGCAGCATCAACATACCATGTATTGCCTAATGGCCAAAATAAGGCGTAGTTTGGGTCGGTAATTATGTTACTGGTTGTACTTCCTATTGGTGTATCAATACCAGTTAAGTTATCGTGACGCACTAAATTATAAATACTTACTGGTGTTGTGGTTGCATTTTCGATAGCATAACTATTCCAATTAAAATTACCGTTTTGTTGGTCTTGTATAAATATTGTTTGATGCCATAAACTTTGTGAACTTAAATTACCACAGGTATCTTTTAGTGCAATTCTATATTTGTATGCCGATACATTTGGGTTGCCATTTGCAGGCCCAATGCTTCTTAAAGTATCTATAAACATACTGCTATCAGCATAAGCTCTGCCCCCAATTTTAGTATATACGTTAAAGCTTGTTTCTCTGTAAACAAAAAAACTATCGGCTTGTGGGTATAACGATTTTGCCCAATAAATTTCGTTGTAATTACTTAAACTATCAACTGTTACTTCGCAAATATTAGGTGTTGGTGGCGATAAAATGTTTAATAAAAAAGTTTTAACATTACCACAATCATTAGCATCTTTACCAACAACAGTGTAGGTTGTACTTGATGTTGGTGTTGCAGCAATACTTGTAGCAATTGTTGCATTTGGCGACCAAGTGTAGTTTAAAGCCCCACTTGCTGTTAGTATGCTGGGGTTGTTTAAACACACCGTTGCATTACCCGTTACTGTAATTGTTGGATTATTTAGTACAGTTATAAAAACTGTTTTAGTATTAACACAGCCATTTGCATCTGTAGCTGTAACCGTAGCGCCTTGGCTAATTGTGGGTGTTATTGCGCTGCCATTAACAAAAACCGGACTCCAAGTATAACTTGATGCGCCACCAGCTGTAACAGTTGTTGTTTTGCCTTTACAAACTGGGTTTGGGTTTATGGTAGTTGTTATTGTTGGCAATGGGTTTACGGTTAATGATATTGTTTTTGATTTTACACAACCATTACCATTTGTGCCATTTACTGTATAAATGCCAGCTGTATTAACTGTGTAAGTTGCTGCTGTTGGCCCACCAACCCAAGTATAGGTTATTGCACCTAAGGCAGTAAATGTTGCTACACCATTTGCGCATATAGCTGTACTGCTTGCAACTGCATTAACACTTGGCAATGCGTTAACGGTTACTCCAATAGTTTTAGTATTAGCACAATTGTTACCATCTGTGCCAGTAACTGTATAAATGCCTTGCGCGGTTACATTATTTGTTGCTGTTGTTGGCCCGCCTGTCCAGGTATAAGTATTAGCACCACCGGCAGTTAATGTTGCTGTATTGCCAGCACATATTGCCGAACTACTTGCTACAGCGGTAACTGTTGGCAAAGGATATTCGGTATAATTTATTGTTTTTGAATTTACGCATCCATTTACATCTGTTGCTGTAACAGTGAATGTGCCGCTACCAAAATTTACTGATGGCATTGCATTTATAATATAAGTTGGATTCCAGGTATAAGTAGTTGCGCCTGTTGCTGTAAATGCATTTGGTTGACCTGCACAAACACTAGCAAAATCGGTTGTTATAGTAAGTGTTGGTAGGGCATTTACTTTTACAATACCAACATTTGCTGTAACACTTGAGCAAGCATTTGTGCCTGTAACTACAATACTAAAACTTGTAGTGCCTGTGTAACTAATTGTAGTTGCAGTACCAGTTGTGCTACTTAAAGTAACGCCGCTTGCACCAACAACACTCCAACTATACGTTACATCGCTTTGCGGCAAATTAATAGCTGTTGTAAACGAATTGATACTATTTGCACATACTGTAAAGTTAGAATTACTTGCGGTTATGGTTGGAGTGATGCAAGCAAGTTTTGCTATAAAAAAATCACTACCACCAACACTTGTTAATGTGGTTGTTGCAAAAGATGTGGGAGCCGCCACTTGAAATGTACCGCAAGAGTATACATTATCATTAGCATCTGCCTCTAAACTTTTAATCAATGCAGTTCCTGAACCCTTAGTATCGACTGACCATAAAAACGAAAGTGATGAATTTATTTTAGTAACAAAAGCATTGTAGGTTGTTGCTGGATTGTTTAACGTGTTAGTACCTATAGTTAATGTTGGACTATTATATGACCCACCAACGTACATGTTCCCCTTAAAATCACTCCCTATTCCATTAATGCCTTCGTTGCCAGTTGAGCCTATTTTAGTAGCATTTGCAAACAAACCAATGTTACCCCATTTAGCAATAAACGCATCTTGTGTACCTATAGTTGTTAAACTAAATGTTCCAAATAATGATTTAAAAAGCAAGGTGCTATTATTATAACTACCGGCTAAATAAACGCTACCCGCTGTATCTAAAGCCATATCGTTTAAATAATCAATACTGTTAGTGCTCCCAAAAGTTTGGGCCCAGGTATACGTGCCAGCACTTGTATATTTTGCTAAAAAAATATCTTGACCTCCATTTGTAGTATAGGTATTCGTGCCAAATGTTGTTGTTGAACCTGTTACAGGATTAAATGAACCAGCAATAAATATATTTGAATTTCTATCAACCTTAACTCTTTGTCCAACATCTGTACTAGTTGTGGCCCCAGTTTTAATGGCCCAAGTTGGTGATGAAGAAAATGCAAAGATTCCAAACTTTGCTAAAAAAACATCATCAATAGAAGTTGAATTTGCTAATACCGTACCTCCTATTGTTAAACTCCCATAAAAAGATCCTGTAACACAAAGGCTATTATCTGCCTTAGAATAGGAACAACTATTTGCGGCACAATTACCTGTAGTTGCATAATTTTTCACCCATAATGGGCTACCAGAACTACTAAAACATCCTATAAAAAAATCAGAGTTAGTTCCTATTTTTGAAACTGTATTAGTACTAATACCTAACATTAAAATAGGTCCGTTAAATGTGCCGCAAACATATACATTGCCATTTGTACCAGTGCAAACAGACCCTAAAATTAAACTGCCATTACACCCAATGTTTTGCCCCCAAACTACTGTACCCAAACTATTAGATTTTACAACATATAAATTGTTTGAATAAGAAGTATTTAAAGTTGTAGCGCCTAAAATTAATTGAGTACCTTGAAAGTAACCAGATACTATTGAGTTTCCACTTGGGTCTAAGGCTAAAGAAGATGCCTGATCTCCATTATTTGCGCCATAAGATTTTGCCCATTGCCAGTCTTGAGAATAGGAATTTAGGGTATTAAGTGCCATTATTAAAATGGCAATAAATTTTAACTTGTATAAATTTTTCATAATTATTCTGTCTTTATAATTTTAATAATTTGCTGATTTATGCCACTCAATTCTAAAAAATATACGCCACTTTGTAATTGACGTATGTTAATAGCTGATTGAGTAGTATTGCTGGCTGTTGATTGATAAACAACTTCGCCTAATGTGTTTTTGATAATAATTTCATTAATTACTAATGATGAGTTTATATTTAAAATTCCATTAGTTGGGTTAGGGTAAACATTTAATCTGCCTTCGAGAATCTCAGGCATCATATCAATACCAGTACAAATAGAAACACTTTGAGTGATAATTGCATTTGATGCGCAACCTAAGGTTGATGTGCCAGTTACGGTGTAATTTGTTGTTATGCTTGGCGATATTGCTATGCTAGTTGTTTGTGCATTACTATTCCAAGTATAAGTGTTAGCGCCAGATGCTGTTATTGTAGCTGTTTGGCCTACACATAATAAGCTTGATGATGTAGATGCTGAAATTGCTGGCACATTATAATTATAATAAACGGAATTTTGTAATCCTCCATTTGCAACTACTAAGTCAATTTTTCCATCGCTATTTAAATCCGAAAAATCAATTTCAGTATTTGCATTGCCTGTATTTTTAATTATGCCTAAAATAAATTTTCCATTACCTTTATTTAAATAAATTGAAAAATCATTACTTCCTTCGTGTGCAATTACAATATCTTTAAACCCATCGTTATTAAAATCGGCGTTTTTTATTGATGCGGGATTGGTTCCAGAAAAATAAATTGAGTCGCTAGTAAACCCACCGAAACCATTGCCTAACATTACATTAAAATTTGAACTTCCGTAATTCGCAATAGCTAAATCTATTTTAGTATCACCATTAAAATCAGCGGCAGTTAAATCTTTAGGATTGTTGCCTACTGAAAAATTATTTGCGTTTGAAAATGTACCTGTTATACTTCCTAATAAAACAGAAATATTACTAGAATTTGCATTTGTAACAATAACATCTTCATTACCATCATTATTAACATCGACGGTAATTACACCAAATGGATTTACACCAACACTGTAAGTGTTTGTAATGGTAAAGCCTGTAGAATAAGTATTTATTACTGAAATACTATTGTTATAAGTATTAGTGTAAACAAAATCTTTATAATTATTTTTATCAAAATCGGCAAAAGCAACATCAAATGGAAAATTATTTATACCTAAATAAATATTTTGCGCAGGATGATAATAACCAGCTCCATTGGAAATTTGTATATTAATTTGCTCGGTGTTATTATTTAGCGAAACTATTTCCAAAACCCCATTATTATCAACATCTACAGCTTTAATTTTTGTCATTACTTGTCCAAAAAATGTACAATTCCCACTTCCATTGCTCAAATTAATTGGTGTAAAATTATTCACAGCACTTCCTAAATTTATATAATCGGTGCAACCATAAATGATACTTGATACAAAATCAATATATCCATCATTATCAAAATCGCCAACTGCTAAACTATTTGCAGAATTAGGATTTTCATAATCTGTTTTTTCACTTAAACAAATTGGAGTTACGGTTTGAGCATTAATAGTACAAACTAAAAAAACAGAAATAAGTAAAATGGTAATAAATTTTAAGTTGTATAAATTTTTCATATTCATTATTATTTAATTAGTCGATAAAAAACCAACTTTAACCAAAAATAAGCATTTTTATTTAAGATAAAAAACTAAGTAATAAACGATGTGTTTTTGAGAACCATCGTTAGTTCTAAAAAAGCCACGTTGGTTACTTTAATTAATTAGGCGCAGTGTTTGTTTGTAGTTTTACTTTTAATTTAAAAACTATTTACTATGAAAACTTTTTTTACTTTTTTAATTGCCACTTGCACATTTAGTAATATTGCACAAACAAACTTATTAGATAGTACATATTATTATAATTGGGATAACATTAATAATAATTGGAAACCAACACAAAAGTGGAACTACACTTACAACGCTCAAAATGCCGAAAATAGTTTAATTATTTCTACCTATTCTATAAACGTTTATAATCCATCGAGTAAAAATATTAGTTATACTTTTGATGCCAACAACAACCAAACAGAACGAATTACACAACAATATAGTGCAGGCGCATGGATTAATAGCACTAAAATTATTAGTGCCTACGATGCAAATAACAATAATTTAACGCAGCAGTATTTGCAATGGAACACTACTAATTTAGCGTGGGAAAACAATTCGTTAATAACTAAAACTTACGACGCTAATAATAATCGGTTAACTCATTTATCGCAAATTTGGGATGCCGTAATAAGTGCCTGGAAAAACGTAAGTAATAATTTGTATACTTTTAATACTAGTAACCATTTAACAGCTTACAATAACGTAAATTGGAACAACACAACCTTAGCTTGGGATAACAACATTAGATATACAAATATTATGTATGTTAATAATGATCAAGTTTCTTTTGATTATCAAGCCTGGGATGCTACAAATAATATATTTAATAACGTATCGGCTTTTACTTATACATATAATGCTAATCATCAAAAAACAAATAGTCAAAATAAAACGTGGGATGCTAATACAAATACTTGGAATAATAGCAACATATCAACCTATAGCTACGATGCTAATAATAACTTATCCGAAATTTTAGCTAAAGCTTGGGATAACGTAAATTCTGTTTACAAAAACAATCAAAAAACAAACTACTATTATTCGGTAACAACAGGCATAAATGAAATTTTAAATGCAAATTTAATTACACTTTTTCCTAATCCAACATCTGATGTAATTAACATTTCATGTAACACTAATATAATTGAAAACATAAAATTAAATATTGTAAATAACATAGGGCAAATTGTATTAACAGAAAACAATAAGCGTTGCATAGATATTAAACATTTACCTAATGGTGTGTATTTTGCAGAATTTGAAGTAAATGGAAAAAAGATTTCGAGAAAAATAATTAAAGACTAATTATAATTTTTCAAACAATTTTAAAAAGTCATCTTTCTTTCGGGTAGATACATCTACAAGCATATCGTTAGTAAGTAGTATTTGATTATCTGTTTTAATAAGTTTTTTAACGTACGATAAATTGACTATCCACGATTTATGGCTTCGAAAAAACTGCGCAGAATTTAATAAACTTTCAAACTCCCCTAAGTTTTTTGACGACATTATTTTTTCGCCATTATTTGTATATACCGTGGTATATTTGCTTTCGCCAAGGCAACACACAATTTCGTTTGTGTTTATAAAAGTGATGCTATTGTGCGATGGAATGGCAATCTTTTTTGTTTCGTTGTTTTTTATCGAATCTAATAAAACCTCAATTCGTTTACCTGTTAATAAATCGTGATTTTTACGTTCAAATTTTTCGATAGTTAAAATTAATTCGTTACTATCAATTGGTTTAATTAAAAAATCGAAACAAGATAATTTTATAGCCTGAACAGCATATTTTTCGTGTGCGGTACAAAAAACGACTTCAAAATTTGGATTAGGGAAATGCTTAAATAAATCAAAGCCCTTTTCGTTTACTAGCTCAACATCTAAAAAAATTAAATTGGGTTGATGTTCTTTGATGAGTTGCACTGCAGTTGAAATAGTTTGAGCATAACCTAAAACACTCACTTGTGGCGTAAAGTTTTTCACAAACAACTCCATTGTGTTTGCGCACAGCGGGTCGTCATCTACTATAATTGCTTTAATCATTAATTTTTATTTATACAATAAAGGTAAATATAAAATTATTTTGGTACCCGTTGGGCTATTTTTTTTTATTTCAAAATAGGGCTGCTTTATAACATTATACTTTCCTAAAAGGCTTTTAATACGGTGGCGTGTTATTTTTAATGATTTTGAATTTGAGTTATTTAACGCCTCTAAATTAACACCAACTCCATTATCGATAATAATTAATTGTAATAGTTTTTCGTTATCTAATTCGTTTATAGTAACACTAATTTCAGCACCATCAATTGTGTTTAAGCCTGCGTGTTTAATACTATTTTCTAATATTGGTTGCAATATCATTGGTGGTATTAAAATGTCATCTTCATTGTTTTTTAAATTAGTTGTGGTTACACTATAAGTAAATGGATTAACAAAACGGTTTAATTCAAATGCAATATATTGTTGGTTATAACTTAACTCTTCGGTTAGTGTAATTAAATCTTGTTCCGAATTGTTTAATGTTGTGCGTAAAATTTTCGATAATTGCTGCGTTTGTTTAAAAGCCTTATCGGCATCTTTATTTAAAATTAAACCCTGTATGCCGTTTAAAGCATTTGATATAAAATGCGGATTCATTTGGCTTTGGTATTTACTAAGTTCAACTTCTTGTTTTAATAGTTTTTGGGCTTGTTGTTTTATTTCGCTATTTTTTTGTTGTAGTAAAATATTTGCTTTTTGTTTTTTAATCAACAAATAAATTACAATTATTAAAAAAAATGTAATTATTGTTAATATTGCTACTATCCAATATTTAAACGTTTTTTCTTTATCATTTTCAAAATTAAGTAATTGTATTTGCGCATCTTTTTTTTCGGTTTCGTATTCAGTTTTTAAAGTTTCAATTACATTGTTTTGATTTTGACTAATAATTGTGTCTTTTAGCGCAATGTATTTTTTTAAGCACTCTGTTTCTTTTTCAAATAATTTTAAACCATTGTATGCTTTCGCTTTAAATTCAAACGCATTTAGTAAATCATTTTCAATATCATTTTCAACATCAATTTGCTCAGCATTTGTTGCATATTCTAACGCTTTATTATAATTATTTTGAAATAAATTAATTTCAGCTAATAATAAGTAGCTGTATGAAACGCCATCAGGATACTGCAATTGCTCATATATATGCAGCGATTTATAATGATACGTGGCGGCAATGGCGTATTTAAATAAATTTTTATGGGTACTACCAATAGTATTATAAATTAAAGCTAAATTTTCCGAAATCTGAGTTGTATCGCAAAGCGATAATGCTTTATTACAATAATGCATACTGCTATCATTACTATTTAAATCGTAATAATTAGATGCAATGTTAATGTAGGTTCCTATTAAACTTTCTTTTAAATCAACGCCATGTTTGCTTTGTAAGTACAGCCTTTGGTCAACTTTTAAATTTTCATAATAATATTTTAAAGAAGTTTTTAAATCTAAATTATCTTTATAAATATTTGCTATATTATTTAAAACTGCCGATTTATTTTGATCATCTTTTAAAGTATTAAAAACATCTAATGCTTTAAAAGCTGCCTCAACAGATTTATCAAATAAGCCTTTTTGCCTATAAACATTGCAAAGTATATTGTAACTGTTAGCTTTTTGTTTTTGTAAATAAATTGATGGCGCATGTTTATTATTAATTTTTAAAGCAGAATCAACATAATTTATTGATTCATTAAAATTTGTTTGTGAAAACTCAAGTGCTTTTAAATTAAACTGTTTAATTTTAATCGAATCGGTATTAACTTGAGCTTTTAAGTATATTGAAATCAATAAACAAATAACAACGTAATATTTTAAACTTATTTTCAAAATTAAAGTGTTTTTTATTTTAGACGTAAATTTTTAATTGCTAGAGTTAAATAGCAAATCAAAAATAAGTGTTTTTTACAACTATTAAATTAACATTAAATAATTTTATTAAAATGAGCTATAAACAAATTCAACTAATGAGTAAATTTACTTTATGAAATTTACAAAGCAATTAGTACCACATAAATCAACTGCACTTTTTTCTGATTTATTTAACAATTACATTGATCAAGATAAACAACTAAGCCCATTTTATAATTATTTTATAGATAAACAAGCCTATCAAAGCTTTATAAACGAAAACTCGTTTAGTTATGTTGATAGAGGTACGCTTAACTCAGCATTAAAAAGCCAAAACACACTTGTAACAAACACAAGCAACGAATCAAAAAATAATTGCGATTTATTACTTAACACTAATACATTTACAGTAACCACAGGCCATCAACTGTGTTTGTTTACAGGGCCATTATATTTTATTTATAAAATAATTAGTGCTATTAATTTAGCAAAAACATTAAAAAATAATTTTCCTGATAAAAACTTTGTGCCAATTTATTGGATGGCGAGCGAAGACCACGATTTTGAAGAAGTTAACCACGTGCACACCTTTGGCAAAACACTTACGTGGACATCAACAAATAAAGGAAGTGTGGGTAATTTTAATACCCTGGAAATTAAATCAGTAATAGCCGAGTTAAAATTAATATTAGGGGATACAGAAAATGCCAACGAATTAATTTTGTTATTTGAAAACGCCTATCTAAACCACACCAATTTAGCCAATGCTACACGCTACTTATGCAACGAATTATTTGGCAGCTATGGGCTAGTTATTTTAGACGGTAACGATGTGCAATTAAAAGCTTTGTTTAAAAACGAGTTTAAAAAAGACATATTCGAAAACACTGCACACACTGCTGTAAACACAACAATTAACGAGTTAAAAAAAACACATCCAATTCAGGTTACTCCTCGGCTAATAAATGTTTTTTATACAGATAACAATTTGCGCGAACGTATAGAAAAAGAAGGTGATGGTTACAAAGTTGTAAACACAACTATTGTTTTTTCGCAAAACGAACTCGAAACATTAATAGAAACAACCCCCGAAAAACTAAGCCCAAATGTTGTTTTGCGCCCATTGTACCAGCAAAAAATATTGCCAAACATTGCCTATGTTGGTGGGCCTGGTGAGCTAGCTTATTGGCTTGAATTTAAAAATTTATTTAATGTATTTAATATAACATTGCCAATTTTAATGCCTCGTAATTTTGTTTTACTAATTGATAAGGGAACTCAAACTAAATTTCAAAAATTAAACTTAACAACTACTGATGCTTTTACTGATGGCGAAATTTTAATTAAGCAATTAATTAAAACACAACATAATGATGTGAATTTAGATACTGAAAAACAAAAGATAGTCGATTTATTTTTATCTGTATCTCAAACAGTTTCTTTAGTAGATAAATCGTTAATTGGTGCAACTGAAGCCGAAAAACAAAAAGCCATAAACGGATTAATAGCAATTGAACAAAAAATAAACAAAGCATTAAAACAAAAGTCGGAAACAGATATTAACCAAATTTGGAGTATTAAAAGTAAATTATTTCCTAATAACATACCGCAAGAACGTTATGATAATTTCACCATGTATTATGCTAAATATGGAAAAGATTTTATACCATCTTTAATAAACGAATTAACTTACGATTTACAAAAAACAGAATACACAGTTTTACTTGAAAATTAAATCAACTTTTTAAACACACTCAACGCTGCGTTTTCTTTTTTACGCATAAGTTCAGCATATGCTTTATTTTTATCTTTGTAGCCACAAAGATGCAAAATGCCGTGTATTAAAACTCGGTGTAATTCATCATCAAACGTTACTTTAAATTTTTTCGAATTTTCTAGCACTCTCACAATACTTATAAAAATATCGCTATTTATTTTTTTACCCTCTGTATAGTCAAACGTTATAATATCGGTAAAGGTATTATGGTTTAAATGTTTTTGATTTATAATAAGTAATTCATCATCCGTGCAAAATATATAATTAATAGTGCCTAAAACATGTTTTTCTTTTTCGGTAATTAGTTTTACCCACGCTTTTAATTTGGCTTTGTTTTTTAATTTAAACGATATTGTTTGGTTACTAAATGTAATTGCCATTTTATTGCTTTTTTTTAAATTGCATATATAACAACATTATTATTAACGAGCTTCCGCCCAAAGGCATTGCCATTTTGTATAAATAATCAATTTTATTTGTTTTTAAATACAGTGTAAATAATGTTGTAGCCGATGTAATGGCACAAAATAAAGCAATAAACAATAAAATTTTTGCAATTTTAGGATACATACAAAGTAATTATCGAATGGTATTAAATGTTAACATTACCTCTTGCCCTCGGTTATTAAATTCAACTTTATCGGCTAAATTTTTCATTAAAAAAACACCACGTCCATTTGGTTTATCTATGTATTGTGGGTCGGTGGGGTCGGGCAAGGCATCGTAATCAAAGCCTTCGCCTTCATCTGCAACTAAAAATTTAATGTAATTATCCGTCGATTCAAACCCTATTTGTATTCGTTTTTCGGGGTTGCTTTTATTGCCGTGATACATGGCGTTGTTTACTGCCTCTGTAACGGCAATCATTATATTACCGTGGTTATCTTCGTTTACATTAAACACATCGCAAACATCTTCAACCATTCGTTCTACTAAACGCATGTTTTCGTGCGATGAGGTAATGTTTAATTTTTGTCCAGCAGAAGGTATCATTATTGGTTAACGCTATTAAAATATTGATTTACTTTTTGTTTATAATACGGCGTTAAACTTGGCGAAACGGTGTTTAGTAATTCCAATTCTTTAGCTCGTAGTCTTTTATACTCTAAAAACTGCGTAGGGTTACTTAAAATTTCATTTTTTGCTTCATTACTTTTTCGTTGCTCATCTTGCTCTCGTTCTCGCTCTGCTTTTTCACTTTCTAAAAGTTTAGTAATAATATCTTGCTGGCGTTTCATGGTTTCTTGAGTAATGCGTTTATTTACAATATCTGTTTCGGTTTGCTCCATCATTTCGGCAATGTTGCCTCCTGCATTTGAGCCGCCATCTTTTTTAATTTTACTTAAAGCATCTTGCATTTGTCGGCGCAAAGCCTCTTGCTGCGCTGCCATTTTTGCTAACTGTTCGCTCATTGAGTTTCCGGGAGCCTCGCCTTTACCTTGTCCTTGCATTCCCATTCCACCTTGCCCACCTGGCTTTTGTCCGCCTGGCTTTTGCCCAGGTTTATCGCCAGGTTTTTGTCCTCCAGGTTTTTGTCCTTGTTCTAGTTGTTTTTTAAGTTCTTCTAATTGTTTATTTAATTGTTGTTGCATTTGGCGCATATTGGCCATACCTGGTTTGTTACCAGGCTTTGAACTTGGCTTGCCTTTGCCAGGCTTATTGCAACTACCGCTACCAGGCTTTTGTTGTTTTTGTTGCTTGGCTTGTTGTTGCATTTGCTCTAAACTTTCGTTTAACAATAAAGCTAAATTATTTATGGCCGCCATCGAGTATTGCATGCGCATTTGAGCGTTTGAGGGCACTCGTTCTGCTAATTCAGATACAGCCTTGCCCATATTTAAATGTATGGCGCTAATTTCTCGATTAACCGTTGCGCTAATTTGCGGGTTGCGTTTACTTAGTGCAAACAAACTGTCTTCAATTTGCTTGCTATCATTTTGTAATTTTTTTTGACCTTGTGGTATTTTTAAATACTGAGGATTATCTGTGCGGGTTTTTGATAATTCATTCATCAAATTTTCTTGGGCAAACGATACATTTAGTAGGTTTTCTAAAATCTGACGTAATGCTTGCATGTCTTCTTCGTTTTCTTCTTTTTGCATCTCATTAATCGATTTTTGCATTTTATTTTGCATTTCTTCCATTTTTTCGGAAGCCGATTTTTGAGATTTAGAAGCGTTTTTTTTATTATTCTTATTTAATTCTTCCAAACTTTTCTCCATTTCCTTTGTCACTTCTTTTTGCTGTTCATCGGTTTTAGGTATTTCGTTTGGTTGTTCTAATGCAGCGTTTTTTTCTTCTAAATTTTTTAATTCTTTTTTTAAATCATCAAATTGTTTGTTTAAATCGTTTTGTTTTTTTTCTAGTTCATTGTTACTACTTTCTTTTTTGTTTTTAGTGTCAGGCTTATCTTTATTGTCGCTTTTAGATTCGTTATCTTCAAGTTTTTTTTCATCTTTTTGATTTTCTTTCGCGTCTTTCTTCCCATCTGTTTCTTTATTTAACGCATCTTCTTTCTTTTTTAAATCATCTAATTTATCAATGGCTTGTTGCATTTTTTGCTCCACTTCCATTTGTTTAAAAGCCTCTAGCGTTCTGTCTAATTCTTTTTCAACATCTTTGTTATTTAATTTTAACTCCTCAAGTTTTTGTTGTACTTGGTTTTTATCTAGTTTATCTAATAGTTTATTTAACTCATCAAACAATTTTTTCATTTCGGGAGTCATTATGTTTTCAAATAATTTTTCTAACTCTTTTTGTTTTTCAAGTAACGATTCGTCTTGCTGATTGGTTTCGTTTTGCTGCTCGTTATTTAATTTATTTTCTTGTTTTGTTTCTTCAATTTTATTTTTTAATTCGTTTTGCTTTTTTAAAATATCCTCTAACTTTTTCTTTTCTTCCCAACCCATTTGTTTTTTATCGTTCAGTTTTTTTGCTAGTTCGTTAATGTCTTTTTGTAACTCTTTGGCTTTTTTTAAACCATCGTCAATATCTTTTTTTATTTCCGAATTGTTTTTATCAGTTGCTTTGTTAATTTCATCTATAGTAGGAGCCTTAAATTGCATTACCTGTGTTTTAGATGATTTAGCGCCATTAACACCATCGTTATCCCATACTTCAAAATAATAATCAATTTTATCGCCTGGCAATAAATTATAGCTACTCGCATCAAAATAATAAAAATACGGTTGCGTTATTTGTTGTTTATCTATAGCAATAATTTGTTCGTTGTTTTTAAAAACGGGGTTTCCTGCCGAGTCTTGCGAATAGGTTGTTGATTTAAAAATTAATTTAGTAAATCCGTAATCATCTTTAACTGAACCCGAAAAATAAATACTTTTAGTGTTAAGCGAGTCTTTTTTTTCGGCCACATCAATAATTGGTAATTGGTCGGGCACAACATTAATTGTGTAATTAACCGAATCGGGATTTTGTATTAAAAACTGGTTTAGTGTTTTAATAGTGTACGATGTAGAGTGCATTAACCGTTTGCTATATGCAAATTCGTTTTCGTTATTTTTCGTTGTATTAATAGTGGTATCATTAAATTGTAATAAAATTTTATTGGTGTTTTTTGTGTAAAACAACCAACTTAATTTTGTGCCTTGTGGCAATTGCATATCGCCAATGTTACTAATGGTTTCGTTTTTTTTATTAAGATAGGTTGGGTAAATTAATTGTACATCAAACCTTGTTAGCATTGGTTTTGGCAACACTGTTAGTTCGTATTGTTTTGAGTTAAAGCCTGCGGCAATAAAAACAAACGTCTCGTTTTTTTGAACATTTTTTAACTCGTAACAAAATGTTACATTGGTTAGTTTATCCATCTTATGCTCAATACCATCAATTAGCACAAACACTTCGTTTGGTATTTCGTTGCCATTAATAGTTAAATCTATTTTAAAATTTTGTTGCTGTATGGCTTGCAGTTTTTTATTAGTTAATTCGAATTTAAATGGTGCTAATTTTTCAAAGTAAGTTTGATGAAATACCATGCGCTCTGCTCCAATTTTAATAATGTTTGGCTTAACAGCAAAAATTAACAACATTAAACCAATTGGGGGTAGTGTGTATTTTAAATACTTTTTATTGTCGTTTAAATTTATGGCTGCTGTAAATGCAATTGGTTTTAACTCTGCAATTTTTTGATTAATGCTTGCCTCTAACAAATCGGGAGATAATACTGAGCCTACATTACGTTGTAATTGTAATGTGTTTGTTAGTTTATCGTTAATGTTTGTGAAATGTTTGCCTATAATAGCAGCAGCAGCATCGTGTGTTATTATTTGCCCTAATTTATTTAATTTTAATAATGGTACTGCAATGTATTTTGTAATAATAAATAAGCTACTTACTACAAAGCCATAAAATAATACAGTGCGAATGCTAGTGTTAAACTCGGCAAAATACTCGGCAACCACTAAGCATAAAAAAGCAGCAACTAATAACCCACTTGTGTATAATAAACCTTTTACGAGTTTATTTTTATAGTATTTACGTATAAACTCATCGAGCTTTAGTAATAATATATTTTGAGAATTTGCCATTAACTAAGCATTAAATATAGCTAAAAGCAACGGGTTTAAAAATAAAAAAAGTGTTAAACGTTAAGTAAAATTTATACTCTAACACCAATTAAGCTAATGTCATCCACTTGCTCGTAACCCTGTTTCCAATCGTCAATAGTTTTTGCAAATAGTTCTTTTTGCGTAAGCATTGGCTTAGTATGGTTGGCCAACAATAAATCCATTAATGGTTTGTATTTGTATTTTTTACCTTTTATGCCTCCAAACTGATCGGCGTAGCCATCGGTTATTAAATAAATGCAATCGCCAGTTTGTAGTTGTATGGCTTGGGCTGTAAATGGTATTGTATCGGTAACGTAACTGCCAATTGGCATTTTATCGGCTTTATACTCGGTTATTTGGTTATTACGAACGAGCCACATTGGGTTGTTAGCGCCAGCAAACTCAAGTGTATTGTCTAGTTTATTCCAAACGCAAAGGCTAATATCCATACCATCTTTTTGTTCTATTGCACCATCTTGATGTAAGGCTGTTTTTATTTTATCGCGTAATTTATTTAATATAGTATCTGCTTTAAAAATTTTGTTTTCAACAATTATTTCGTTTAAAAAACTATTGCCTAACATACTCATAAAACCGCCTGGCACGCCGTGGCCTGTACAATCGGCTAACAAAAATATACTGCGATTGTTGGGTGTGTTATAAGCCCAGTAAAAATCGCCACTAACAATATCTTTAGGTTTAAATAAAATAAAATGTTCAACACTAATTTTACTCCACACCTCATTACCTGTTAATACCGCATTTTGTATGCGCTTGGCGTAATTTATACTATCAATAATTTCTTTTTGTTTTTCTTCAACAATATTTTTTTGTAAATTAATTTGTTTGTTTTGTGTTTCAACAAGTTTGTTTTTTTCTTCAATAATGAGCTTTGCTTTTTGTGTTTTTTTAAAATTTACAAATGCCATTGCGCCAAAAAAACCAATACTTAAAAGTGCTAATGCGCCTAATACTATAATTAATTGTTGTTGTTTGTTTTGTTTTTCTTGTGCGCTAATTTCATTCGATTGATTTTTAATTTGTAATTCTTTTTTTTCGGTTTGATACTTGGTTTCAACTTCAATAATTTTATTTGTAGATTCTACATTATATAAACTATCCGATAATGTTCTAATCCCTTCAAGATAATAAATAGCCTGTTCAAATTGTTTTTCTTTTTTATATAATACAACTAAATTGGTGTAAATATCATTTAAACATGGAAGATTTTTGCTTTTTTGAGCAGAGGTTAAACCCTTAAATAAATATTCTTTTGCTTTTGGAAAATTACCTAATGACAAATAATTATCCCCAATATTATTGTAAGTGATACATAGTGTCCAATCGTTATTATTATCTTTTAAAAGGTTTAATTTTTTATAATTAAATTCTAAAGATTTACTGTATTGTTTTAAGTTATTAAATACCACTGCAATATTGCCATAGGAATCAGCCTCTCCTAAATAATCTTGTATTTCTTTTCTAATTTCTAATGCTTGATAATGAAATGCTAACGAATGAAAATCATCTTTGTTTTCGGAGTAAATAGTAGCAACATTGTTTAAAATTGATGCCACCCCTTTTTTATATCCAGCTTTTTCGTAATATTTTTTTGAAATAAAATAATACTTAAGGGTTAATTCTGACCTTTTTTGGTAAGAGTAAATCATTCCTATATTTTGATTTACTGAACCAAGCCCTCTGTAATATTGAATTTGCTCAAATAAAGTGAGTGCTTTGGTGAAATTTTTAAAGGCATCGTTGTATTTAGTTGTAAAAATATAATAAACTCCAATAGCATTTAAAGCATTACCCTGTTCTTTTATGTTTTTTGTTTTAAAAGCGGAGTTATATGCAAGTTTGGCGTAATAAAAAGAAGAGTCAATGTTTTCATTTCTATACTCAATTGCTAATTTACGTAAACACTCTGCCGAATCCTTATAGCTGGTTGTTTTAATCGCGTTAAGTAGTGAATCTTTTTGCCCAAAAAATACAAAATTATAAATTACAATAAAGCCTATTAATAATACATACTTCATAAAGTGAAGTTAACACTAATGTTATATAAAACAAAAAAGCAACTCAATTGAGTTGCTTTTTAATGTAAAAATTTAATATTTATGCGTATGCTGCAGAGCCCGCAGAACTTCCAGTGCCTATACCTGAACCACTAGTAGTTGGTGTAGTTTTTACAAGGCCAGTTGCAGCATAAGCAGCCGAAGCGGCACCACCACCTGTTGTTCCCCCAACAACTTTCTCTAATTGTGTTTTATCCATTTTTTGGATGTTTACTGTTGCTTTTTTGTTTTCTTTTTTAAAAATGTTAAATAGTTTCATAGTGGTTTTGGGTTTTAAAAGTTTAGGTAAAAATAAATTTTTTTCCGAACAACAACTATCAAACTAAAGATAAATTAGGTAATTTTAACGTTTAACGAATCTTTTTTGCCTATTAATTTAAAAATTACAGCAATTTTACAAATCATTCGTATTTTTAGCTAAATAAATTATGGGCATTTTTAGTAAATCATTTCCAAATGTTAGGCAATTAGGCGCAATGGATTGCGGCCCTACCTGCATTAAAATGATTGCGAAACATTATGGGCGCGATTTTTCGGTTTCATTTTTACGCGAAAAATGTTTTATAACAAAACTTGGTGTTAATTTGTTAGGAATATCCGAAGCTGCCGAAACTATTGGCTTACGGAGCACGGGCGTTAAAATTAATTACGATGGATTATTAGAAAGTAAACCTTTTCCGTGTATTGTGCACTGGAAAAACAATCACTTTGTGGTGCTATATAAAATGAGCAAAAACAAAGTGTATATATCTGACCCCGCAATGGGTTTGGTTACCTACACAAGACAAGAGTTTTTAGATGGCTGGGGGCACGGTGCAGATACGGGCTTTGCGCTGTTTTTTGAACCTAGTAACGATTTTTACGAAGTAGAAATTGATAGCCCTGAAGAAAAACACATTAGTGCTACTAAATTTTTGTTAGATTATATGCGAGGTTACTCATCGCATTTTTTACAAATATTTTTAGGCATGATGATAAGTAGCGTTATTATGCTATTTACTCCGTTTTTAACGCAATCTATTGTAGATAAAGGCATAAACGGGCTCGATGTTAATTTTATTAATTTAGTTTTAATAGGACAGGTTATTTTGTTTTTAGGCGGGGCTTTTGTTGAAATTATACGAAGTTGGATTTTACTGCATATTGGAAGTAGAATTAACGTATCATTAATTTCCGACTTTTTAAAAAAATTATTAAGTCTTAAAGTTCAGTTTTTCGAAAGCCATTTAATAGGTGATATTTTAAGAAGAGTAGAGGATCATAAACGTATTGAACGTTTATTGACTGTAACATCGCTGTCAACCATTTTTTCAGTAATTAACTTAATTTTATTTGGTGTTATTTTGGTAATTTATGATGTGAAAATATTTTCAGTGTTTTTTATTGGCAGTACATTAAGTATTTTATGGGTAACCTTATTTTTAAAACAAAAAAAGAAACTCGATTTTAAATATTTTGAAACCTACTCTAAAAATTATAATAAATTAATTGAAATTATTAAAGGTGTTGAAGAAATTAAATTGAGTAATAGCAACAAACAAAAACGTTGGGAATGGGAAGAAAATCAAGCTAAAATTTTTCGCATCAACACTAAAGCGCTATCTGTTGAGCAATTACAAAATAATGGATCAAATATTATTAATCATTTAACAACAATAATAATTACGTACTTATCAGCAAAGGCGGTTGTTAATGGCGAATATTCTTTAGGCTCTATGTTTGCCATTAATATGATTGTAGGTCAATTAAGTTCGCCAATAAATCAAATTATTGATTTTATACCTATGCTGCAAGAGGCTAAGTTAGGGTTGGATAGAATTTTAGAAGTACACCAACAGGAGCCAGAGGAAACACACTTTAATAAGACGGTTAACGTTATTGAAAAAGCCGAAGATATTGTTTTAGAAAACTTGTCGTTTTCATACACAGGCGATCCAAATAGTTTAGTTTTAAAAAACATAAATCTAACCATACCTGCTGGTAAAACCACTGCCATTGTGGGCGGTAGCGGTAGCGGTAAAAGCACATTAATGAAATTACTATTGCGTTTTTACGAACCAAGCCTTGGCAAAATTATGGTTGGTACAGATAGTATGAATTCTATTTTTTATAGTGTGTGGCGTAATAATATTGGTGTGGTAATGCAAGAAGGGAAAGTGTTTTCGGAAACCATTGCCAACAACATTGCATTAGGCTTAAAGGTAGAAATGAAACGTGTTGTAGAGTGTGCTAAACAAGCTTGTATTGATGAATTTATTAACGAAAGTTTGCCTTTAGGTTATAATACACAAATTGGCGATGAAGGTGTACCAATGAGTTTAGGTCAAAAACAACGCGTATTACTAGCCCGAGCATTTTATAAAAACCCAAATTTTATGTTTTTAGATGAAGCAACGAGTGCTTTAGACGCTAAAAATGAACGTATGGTAGTGCAAAATTTAGATGCCTTTTGCACCCATCGCACTGTTGTGGTAATAGCGCATCGTTTAAGCACTGTTGTTAATGCCGATCAAATTGTTGTATTGCATAAAGGCGAAATTGCCGAAGTAGGTACACATAAAGAGTTAGTTGCTATGCAAGGTATTTACTATGGCCTAGTTAAAAATCAGATAGAGTTAGGTTCGTAACATAATGGAAGAATTAGAGGGCGACATAAATAGTAGTAGCGAAGTAATACAAGATATTATTGGAACAAACCCACCATTTATTGTACGTTGGGGTAATACCTTTATGTTTGTTATTTGCGTGGTTTTAATTTCGTTGTGTTGGATAATAAAATATCCTGATACAATTTTATCGCAAGTAACTATAAAAACAAATGTTAATCCAAAACCTGTAACCGCAAAGTTTGATGGTAAACTTTTGAAATTATTAATTAAAGATGGCGATATTGTAAAACGTGGGCAACACTTAGGTTACCTCGAAGGACTTGCAGCAGTTGAAGATATAACGGAACTCGAAACTAATTTATCAAAAATAGATACTTTGTTAATTAACAACCAATGGAAAGTAATTAAAAACATTAACTACATTAAATTTAATCGTTTTGGCGAAATACAAAGCCCGTTTGAAACATTTTATATTTCGTTACAAACCCTTCAAGCATACTGGAATGGCAATTTAAGCACAGGAAAAAAGCAACTCATTCAAAACGAAATAAAAACCATATCGAACTTAAATTCAAATTTAGTTGAACAGGAAAAAGAGTTAGGTAAAGATTTAAAATTAGCTGAAGATAATTACAAAATAAATTTGAATTTGTTTTTTGATAATGTAATTGCTTTAGTTGAGTTGCAACAAATAGAATCGAAATACATTGCTAAAAAATTAGCTTATAAACAACTACAATCAAGCATTTTAAATAATAATAGCAGTCAATACACTACATCAAAACAATTAGTAGATATTAACGATAACATTGAGCAGGAAAAATTAAATTTTATAAAGCAGTTTAATGTTTTAAAAAATGAAATAAGTAATTGGAAACACCAATACATTTTAACGGCAGCAGATAACGGTAAAGTGTCTTTTGCTGGCAGTGTTGAGGAATATCAAGCAGTTGCAAAGGGACAAGATTTATGCTATGTAATGCCCGATAACATTAGCTATTTGGGCGAAGTATATTTAGATCAGTATAACTTAGGTAAAGTAGAAAGCGGGCAAACCGTAATAATTAAATTAAAAAGTTATCCTTTTGAAGAGTATGGAGTAGTGCGTGGTATAATTGAAAATATTTCGGAAATTGACGTAAATAAACAGTATTTAGTTAAAGTAAAATTAGTAAACGGTATTACCACTAATATGAATAAAAAATTAAAATTTAGATTTGGGATGATTGGCGATGCCGAAATTATTACTAAAAACACTAAAGTAATTGACAAACTGATTTATAAATTAAAACGTGTTGGAGGATAAAATTTATCCAAACACATTCAAAAAAACCTCTTCAATTTTTGAAACAAAAACCAATTTAATGTTAAATTGCACTTAGTAACTTGTTTTCCTAAGAGATTAAAAAAAACGAGCGTAGTCGAGCTGTTTTTTGTTAGTTTTCGACTACGCTCGAACAAACAGCCCTAACTTTAAACTAATTTATAAAAGCTAATGGTATCAAATGAAAAAGAATTAAAGAATCAGTAAATTGAATGTGATATATTAAACATTCGTTTTTGAAAATAATCGAGTTCGAACCGCAAAAGTGAATTAAATGATTGACCGAGTTTGTAGTAAAATCAATGGTTTAGGAGTAAATAAAAAAGGGCAACATTCATTTTATGAACTATTGCCCTTTAAAGCTCACTCTACTGACGAAATCTCGAAACAATTATTAGAAGACATCGAGATTTTAGCCAATTTAGAGCCGTATTTGGATATTTGATTTAAGTATAGGGTTTCAATCATTATTATTTTATTTAGGGTAAAATTAACAAAAAAGGTCGAGAGTCTGACCCTGTTTGTTTAAGAGTTTTACCATTTTTGGGCTGTAATATAAATTGACACTAAAATTGCTACAATACCACTCAATAAAAATGTAACAGAAGCCCCAAAGGAAAACCATATCATACCTGCTAAAGAACTGGCAATTAATGTGGCAATGCTTTGAAACGCTGTATAAGTGCCGATAGCAGTTGCTGTATTTTCTTTTTTGCAAATGTTTGTAATCCACGCCTTCGCTATACCTTCCGTTGCTGCTGCATATACTCCATATAAAAAGAATAGTGCTATAAAAATCACTTTGCTTTCAGCATAAGCCATACCGACATAAACCATTGCAAATAAAACTAATCCTGAAACAAAAATCTTTTTCATTCCAATTTTATCTGCTAAAATACCTAACGGATAAGCGAATAAGGCATAAATTAAATTGTAAAAAATATATACACCAATAACCGTAGCATCATTAAATCCAGCTTCTTTAATCTTTAGCAACAAAAACACATCGGAACTATTGAATAATGTAAAAACCAATAAAGCTCCTACCAATTTACGATAGGTTGCAGGGCTTTCTTTCCAATACTTTACAAAATCCAACAATCTTGTTTTTGTTTTG
>JAYSUQ010000222.1:0-29903 GCA_043718985.1 Bacteroidota bacterium
CATACGCAATGCAGAACCCCATCGGTTTAAACGTTCTAAATTACTTACATCGGTTGTTATGTTACTCATCGATTCAATATTTTGCATTAAATCGCCATCAGAGTCGGTATTGTTGCGCCCCATTATCATTAAAATTTCGGTTTGAAAACTCGAAAACAAAACAACAGTTGTCACTACTGTTATTAGTAGTGTTCTAAATTTTATTTTTAATAGTAATGTTGCTAATACGCCTAACGATACAGCTAAACTTAACCAGCCAGCGCGAGCAAACGATACAATTATTGATATTATAAAAATTGACAACAATACAAAACAATAAATTTTAACTTGAGTTGATATGTTTTTCATTAACATAAAACCTACCATTAATGGTATAAACATTGCTAACGCTGCACCATAAGCGGTATGGTCGTTATAAAAAGGCGATACTATCCAATCGGCAATTTTTTCATCAAAAGCATAGCCAGCATGTTTAATGGTTGTTATTACGCACACAATTGCCAAAGCCGATGCGTAAAATAAAATATGGTAAGCAATGTTTTTTTGCTTTTTAAAAAGTTGCATAGCCATAAAATAACATGATGTTATAAACCACATACGCGATAAAATATATTTTAAAGATATGATTGGTAACTCACTTGTTATCATTGTAACTATCATCCAACTTAATTGTAAAAAAACAATAAGTGTTATTGGGTGTTTTAATATGTTTTTATCGGTAATGCCATGGCTTAGTTCATTTAATAAATAAATTAAAGTGATACCAATCATTAATGGTTCTGATGGCAGGCTTAAATCCATACCGTTAGATAGGCCTAACTCTTTTAAACTAATAGCAAGTGGCGTGCTAAAAACCATTAACAGCATCATTTTTTCGATATCGAAAATAGCCAACAGCACCACAAAAATAATTAATGGAACTAAGTTGTAGGTTAAAAACATACTTCTGTTAAAGCTTAACACATAAGCATTCATCAAAATGTAGCTAATTACAACAAAATAAAATACGTGCGTATTTTTAAATTTAAGCAAGTGATTCTTTTTTATTATAATGAGATAGTATAATATATAAGCAAGCCATTAATAATGCCGACAGGGTAATTAATGCAACCACTACCGAACGAATTGGGTAACATTTTCTATCAGATAAAGTTGGTTTTGAAACTATATTGGTATAGCTTATGTTGCTATTTTTTTCGTTTCCAAATTTGTTTACTTCGTTGCGGTAATAGTTATACGTGCCAATTTCGCTGGCTAAAACTGTTTGTTGTTTTGAAAAATCGGTTTCTTTTGTTTTTATAATTTCGGCTGTTTTTAAATCTTGTTCAGATAAACTACCACTTTTTACTATTTTTTTAGCTAATTGTTTTGATTGTTGTTCTAAATTAACAATGTTATAATCTGCTTTAAATTTATTAATAATAGTTTTTACCGAATCTACTTTTCTTATTTCATTAACATAAGCGTATTCGCTATTATCTATGTATTCTTGCAAGCGTTGTTTTCTAATAGATGAAATTAAATTATTACCCTCATCAATTATTGCTTGTGCCATTTTTTGTGCTGTTTCGGGTAATTCGTCTTTAACGGTAATTTCAACCGATTCGTATAATGTTGATTCAATAGATACGCGTTCTTTAAAAATACCACCTAATAAAAAATCTTTTTGTTTATTTTCTAAATCAATTCCGTAATGGTTATATAAATCAAATTTTTTGGCTAATGCATCTTTAATTTCTTCCGAGTGCAGGTATTGTAATAATTGTTCAGTATTACTTTCTTCGGAGCTCGGGCTTAAATTTACTGGATAAACAATAGCTGTTGATTTATATAATGGTTTTATAATTAACGGTGATGATATAATTGAGCCTAAAACAATAGCAATAGCAGCAACAATGGCAAGTTTTTTCCATTCGCTTACTAAAAGTTTAACAATTTCGTCTGTTTTAATTTTTTCCATTTTTATAATGTGTTTTGATGTTGTAACTCGAACATTATTTTTTTTTTAACCACTTCAAATTTATCACGCATTAACAAACAAATTAATGCAAAAGTAAAAGTAGATACAGTTGATATTAATACAATTAACCAACACATTGGGCGCTCTTTTTTTTCGTTAGTTGTTGCTTTTTCAACAACAAAACTAGCAGGCATTCCTTTTGTTGCATTAACCAAGGCCTCGTCGTACTTCCCTTTTATAACAGGGTATTTAAAACGATATTTTTTTAAATTTGCCTGCAAGCTTTCATACGATAAGCCATATTTTTTTAGCAAATTTAGTTTTACTTGTAAATTTATTTTTGCGTTTTCGTTACCTTTTTCAATTGCCTTAGCCATACTTTTTGAGTAGGCTTCAATTTCCGATTTATAATCTAAAACGCCTAATTCGCGTATAACTTGCATACTGTCTTCAATTTCGCGCATGCGTAACATCGTGTTATCGTATTCTTGCTTAACAATAATTAGCGCTTGTTTACCAACGGTTTTTGTCATTTTATATTTAACCGAATCGGCATAAGATACAATGGCGTTTGCAATTTCGGCAGCACGGTAGGCTTGGTAATCGTAAACCTCTATTTTAATTGATAAAAAAATGGTTCGTTTAAAATCAACCATATCATCCCATTTTTGTTTTAAAAAATAGGTAGCTTTTTTATCACTTTTATCAATACGCCAATTATCCCATAAATTAAATTTATTAGCTACGTTTAATCGTATTTCACTCGAGTTTAATATTTGTAATAATTTTTCGGCATCGTCTTCGTCACCAATATCCATATAGTCTTCTTGTGAGCCTTGGTTTTGTTCAATTAATAATTTAGAAACCGAAAAAGTACGTAGCGGAAAAACAACAGCAGTTGATTTGTATTGTGGTGCAATTAATAATGATATTGCGGTTGAAATAATAAATGCAACAGCCGAAACAATTAACAAAGGTTTGCGCCAAGTGTAAATTTTGGCTAATAATTTTATGGTATCGTTATTTTTTTCGGACGAAGTCATTTGGTAAATATACTATTTTCTTATTGATACTTAATAAATCGAAATATTGATTTAATATTTAATAAGCCCGATACAAATGCCCAAACAACACAACAAGTGGCCATAACAATAAAGTTAATGTACCAATTTTGGCTAACGGATTTAGAAAATATATTGATTGTGATGATGCCTAAAATAAAAATGCCTAAAGCAATAAGTAAACGTGCATTTATTTTAAAGTTAAAAATTTTATAAGCCATAAATATTTGAATTAGCGCAGTAAAAAACTGTGTAATTAAGCTAGACACAGCGCAACCCATTGCTTTGTATTGAGGTATTAAAATAATGTTTAATATTAAATTTATGCATATACCAATAATTGCCATTGTGTTTAATTGTTTTAAGTTACCGTTTGCAGTAAGCAATGTTCCAAAAATATATGTTGCCGATTGGGCCGTAAAACACAACATAAGAATTCCAAATTCTTTAGATGAATCGGTAATACCGTGATTAATTAAGCCTGAAATTTCGAACGAATAAAAATAGCAGCCAATCGATACAACTAGTGCTGGTGCTATTAGTAAAATAAAAGATAGTTTTACAATGTTTTCTACGTTTTCTTTATGCTTTAACATTCGGCTAAAAACGGCTATTAATTGCACCGAAAACAAATAAGCAATCATGTTTCCTGCCTCCAATAACCTAAATGCTTTGGCGTAAATCCCTGCTTGCTCTGCACCCTCGCCTTCGGGTAAAAAATTACCAAGCATAACGGTATCTAATCTATTATAAAACGTCATCAATAAAACTAAAATTGCAAACGGAAAACTTTGTTTTAAAATCATAAAACTAAAGGGCCAATTCCATTTTAATTTAAAATGATTTGTTTTTGAATAAACCGTTGCAAAGGCAATTACCGCAGTTAATAAATAGCCTATAGTTTGAGCATAAACAAATTTCATAATATCTATTTCGTAACCAAACCATCGTAGTAAAAGCGCCAAACAAATTCCTATCATAATAACCCTATCGGCAACCGATACAAAACTATCAGTTTTAAATAAATGCAAGCCCAATAAACTCGATCTCAAATATAAAATCATACTTATTAAAAACTGGTTAACAGCTAATAGCGATAGCAATTTCATATACCTAAAATCGTAACCCATGGCTAATCCAAAAATTAGAGTTACAACAAAATAAAGTGCGCCTAAAACTAATTTAAGGGTAAATAAACTACTAAAGTGTTTGGTTAATAAATGATTGTTTTGAGCAATATTTTTATTGTTAAATTGAGTAACACCAAAATCGAGTAAAATATTAAGTAAAAACGAAAAGCTAAATAATATAGCATATTCGCCATAGGAAGCATTACCAACTTGGTTTTGCACCTGAATTTCGATACCCAAAGGCCAAAACGGCTTAATAAGTAAATTAAGCAGAATTAGAAATGCAATATTAGTAACAAATTTTTTTTGTTGCATAAAAATCAGAAAAACAAATATATTGTTTTTTTTAACTTTTAAGCCTTTTTAACAAGTCATTTGCATTGATGGGCCATTATTTAAGTAAATTTATTTAAAATTATAACAATGAAAAAATTAACCTTTTTAATTACTGTTTTAAACTTAGTATTTGCACTTTCGTGCGATTCGCAAACCAACCAAAACAAAGCAAAAACCGCTATGCAAACACCTGTAAACAAAACTAACGATGAGTGGAAAAAACAATTAACACCGCAACAGTATAATGTGTTGCGCGAAAAAGGAACAGAACGACCATATACAGGTGAGTATAACATGCATTTTGAAAAAGGTATTTATAAATGTGCTGGTTGTGGTGCCGAGTTGTTTAAGGATGAGCAAAAGTTTGAATCGCACTGTGGTTGGCCAAGTTTTGATAACGAAATAGGAAGTGGCGAACGCATTAAAAAAATTAAAGATGCAACCTTAGGAATGGTGCGTACCGAAATAGTTTGTGCAAAATGTGGCGGACATTTGGGTCATATTTTTGATGATGGACCAACTAAAACAGGCCAACGTTATTGCGTAAACTCATTAAGTTTAAATTTTACACCAGCCGATAGTACTAAAACAAAGTAACTAAAGTTCGAGTTCTTTAGTAGGGTTCCAAAAGTGTTTATCTAAATTAATAACACAGTCATTTTCAATAACTATATTTTCTTTTTCGAGCAACTCTTGCATCAAAAAAGGGTTGCTAAAATGATGTTTGCCCGTTAATTGCCCGTTTCGATTTAACACCCTATGTGCGGGCACTTTTGGTTTTTGATTGTGTGCCGCATTCATAGCATAACCAACTACTCTTGATGATTTTGGAGTGCCTAAATAACTAGCTATTGCGCCATAACTGGTTACACGACCTTTTGGTATTAAACGTACTACTTGGTAAACCTGATTAAAAAAATCGGTTGTGTTTTTTGCTACCATTGTTAAAATTTATTGCACCATTAAATTACAACCTCTTAAATCGCTATTATCAAACCTACCAATAATTTCGAAAGTTGATGAGCTGTGCATTTTTCCTAAATCTTTTGTTTCTATAAACGAACACGAATTTATGTTTGCCAAATCTATTACATTAATTGCACCGTTTTTGTTTTTTTTAGTAAAGGTAAATGGGTCGTTTATTTCTCGTATTAAAACTCGCATCCAAGGTGGGCATTCAAACAAACCATTTTGTTTTGAGTATGCTTGCGAGAGTAATTCAGTCATACCATATTCGCTATGAATGTTACTTGCGTTAAACCCTTTTTTAAGTTGATTGTGTAATTCATGTTTAAGTAATTCTTCACGTTTCCCTTTCATTCCGCCAGTTTCCATTACAATAAAATTCTCATTTAACTCAATGTCATTTTCAGCCAAATCGAGTAAGGCATAAGTAACACCTAATAATATAGTTTTTTGTTTAGTTTTTTTTAACGCATTAATTGTATCAATTAGCTCATTAATATTATTTAAATAAAAATTACTTAAGGGGTGCTTTGTTTGTTTAATTAAATTATCAAACATATAAACTAATGATGAGCCCGAGCGTTGTAAATAATTAGGTAATAGGGCTAAAATGCAATAATTACTAACTGGCCCATAAAATAAATTAAACCCTTTGTTGTATGATTTTTCGTAAATACTAACATCGTTAACAATGTGTTTTGAAGTTACTTGCCCTGTTGTGCCACTACTTAAAAACGTTGTAGCATTTGCATTACCATTTTGGCAAACTACTTGTTGCGATTTAAAAAACTCAATAGGTAAAAAAGGAATTTGAGTGTAATGGGTAATTTGCGTTGTATTTATTTTAAGATAGTTAACATAACGTTGGTAAATTAAATTGTGCTGATACTGGTATAAAAAAACAGACAAGGCTGCCGCGTTAAAATCGGTATCCGAATTAATTTTAAATATTTGATTAACTATTTTACTTTGGGCTAACAAACTCTTGTTTTTTTTGTAAATTTATCATGATTTATTTTAGATGAACCCTTTTTTTATAAAAATATTAATATTGGCCAGCATTGTAATTGCAAGCTTTTCGTGTGTTAAAAAAAAGAAATTTGCAACAACGCCCGAAATAGAATACAAAGATTTTTTATTAGTTGATGATCAATCGGCTTATTTACAAGTAAAATTTACCGATGGCGATGGTAACATTTTTGCAAAAGACGGCGACACAACCAAAAATTTTTATTACACATATTATTATAAAGATACTGTTACACAAAAATACATTGCTTATTATTCTGATATTTTTCAAGACACGTTGCGTGTAGGATACATAGTTAAAACCCCAACTGATGTTACGTTTAAAGGTACTCCCATATCGGGCGATATTAGCATTAAATTGCAACAATACCGACACGCAAAAAAAATTAAAAACATTAAGTATACTATGTATTTAATAGATCAGGACGGTAATAAAAGCAATGTAATTACAAGTCCCGAAATTATTGTTCCTTAGTGTATGATTTTTTAAAGAGTGCTAATAAATAAACAATTACTACTCTAATTCTTTTAAGTTTAATTCGTTTAGTTTTGGGTTAAGTTTATGCACACCCAGCACAACTAGCACCGTCATTGTTCCACCAAAAATTATAGATGGCACTAAGCCCAATAATTTTGCCGCAACACCGCTTTCAAAAGCACCAATTTCGTTACTACTACCAATAAAAATACTATTAACCGCCGCAACTCTCCCTCTCATTTCGTTAGGTGTGGTTAGTGCCAAAATACTGTGTCGTATAACAACACTAATGTTATCAAAAGCGCCAGTGCAAAGCAACATTAAAAATGCAAGCCAATAATTTGTACTTATTGCAAATAAAATTGTAAATAATCCAAAGGCAGCAACACCAAGTAGCAAGCTTTTACCCGCAAATTTTGCTGGTGGATTTGCTGTTAAATAAAATGCCATTAAAATTGCACCTATAGCTGGTGCCGTTCTCAACAAGCCATAAGCCTCGGGGCCAAGGTGTAAAATTTTATCAGTAAAAGCAGGTATTAATGCAACGGCACCGCCAAATAAAACGGCAAACAAATCGAGCGATAAAACACTTAACATTAATTTGTTTTTAAAAACAAAACGAACTCCAACCGTCATACTTTGCACAAACGACTCGGTTGCAGTTTTAACAGGTATTGGTTTACTCGCAATTAAACTAAAAAATAATAACGCACATAAAAACAAAACACACGTTATACCATAACACCAATTAGCGTGATACGAATTATGGTAGCCATACAACAAACCAGCAATAACAGGCCCCAAAACCGAACCTAAATGCCAAGCAGTACTATTCCAGGTTGCCGATTGGGTGTAGAGTTCGCGTGGTATTATCTGGCTCATAAATGGATGGGTAGTAACTGCCAAAAACGAACGAATAATACCAAACACAAACACAACACAAAATAAAGGAGTAATGCCATAACTTGTTAAGCCAATAAAAACCTGGTTACTAAATGCAAATAAAAAAACAGATCCTAAAAATAATGCCATGCAACCAACAACTAAAATTTTTTTTCGACTAATTATATCAGCTAAATGCCCCGTATAAAAAGAAAGCGCAATAAACGGTAAAGCTTCCGTAAGCCCTATTAAACCTAAAGTTATTTCTTCTTTAGTAAACTCATAATAAATTTGCAAGTAAATAGTGCTAAACTGCATTTGTATTGCAAGCGTTAAAAAAAAACGAGCCAACACAAACCATCTAAATTCTTTATGTTTTAATATTTGTAACGATTGTGTAAACCTCATATAACAAAAGTATAATTTTAATTCATATAATTTGGGCGTTCCCTTTGGGCGGGCTATCGCGTCAAGTCCTCGCTCCGTTGCACTTCGCTGTGGGCTTTCTGCTCTATCCCTAACGCAAACAAAACAATAAAACTAAATTTTAAAATCACTAAAAAAAACTTAATTTTAAAACTTAGATTGAAACAAATTCCACATAAACATTTAACAATTAAGGCCTTATCAGAAAATGATAGGCCTCGCGAAAAGCTTATTAAAAAAGGAAGGCAAGCCTTAAGTGATGCCGAATTATTAGCTATACTTTTATCATCGGGTAACCGAAACGAAACAGCCGTTCAGTTAGCGCAACGCATTTTAAATACCAACCAAAACTCAATAAATAATTTAGCAAAATTACAATTAAGCGACTTGCAAAAATTTAAAGGCATTGGTGAGGCTAAAGCAGTAACAATAGCAGCTGCACTCGAAATTGGCCGACGAAGAGAAGTGGAACCAATCGAAGAAAAAATAAAAATACGCTCTTCAAAAAATGCTTACGATGTGTTAAATTTAAAATTACGCGATTTGCCCCACGAAGAGTTTTGGGCTTTGTTTGTAAATCAAAGCAACACTATAATTAAAACAGAATGCATTAGCAAAGGCGGCATTAGCTTAACAGTAGTTGATATGCGACTTATTTTAAAACCAGCCATAGAGAGCTTAGCTAGCGGTGTGTTTTTGGCACATAACCACCCATCGGGCAATTTAACACCAAGCACTGCCGATATTGCCATTACTAAAAAAGCAAAAGAAGCTTTAAAATTATTAGACATTACTTTGTTTGATCATTTAATAATTGCCGATGGGAATTATTATAGCTTTGCCGATGAGGGCGAATTATAAAACTTAATTACGTAACAAAAACACATTACATAAAAAATGAAGATAGTAACCATTATAGGCGCTAGGCCACAAATAATAAAAGCAGCCGCGTTAAGCCGAGCCATAAAAAATAATTACGCAACAGTAATAACCGAAATAATAGTGCATACAGGGCAACATTACGACGATAACATGAGCCAAGTATTTTTTGATGAATTAGGAATACCAAATCCAAATTATAATTTAAATGTTGGAAGTGGTAGCCACGGCAAACAAACAGCCACTATGATAGCTGGCATTGAAGAAATTTTAATTACCGAAAAACCAAATGCCATTGTACTTTATGGCGATACAAACTCAACCTTAGCAGGTGCAATAGCAGCTAGTAAAATTCATATACCAGTTGTGCATATTGAGGCAGGCTTGCGATCATTTAACAAAGCAATGCCCGAAGAAATTAATCGCATAATGTGCGACCACGCATCAACCTTATTGTTTTCGCCAACGGCAACCGGCTTTAATAATTTAATAAATGATGGCTTTAAAGCTAATACTAACAAGCCTTATAGTGCCAACAACCCCAAAATATACCACAGTGGCGATGTTATGTTTGATAATAGTTTATACTTTAGTAATGTTGCCGAAAGCAAAACAACGGTAATTGAAAAAAATAAATTAGAGAAAAATAAATTTATTTTAGCAACCATACATCGTAATAATAATACAGATGAGCCCGAACGATTAAATGCTTTGTTTAGCGCATTATACAATATAAGCTGCAATAACAATATTGATGTACTTTTACCTTTGCACCCCCGAACAGCAAAATTATTAGAGGTTAATTTAAATAAGAAATTGTTACAAAACATTACAACCAGTAAGCATTTTAAAATTATTGAGCCAGTTTCGTTTTTAGAAATGATTGCTTTAGAAAAAAATTGTCAAATTGTAATGACTGATAGTGGTGGTGTGCAAAAAGAAGCTTTTTATTTTGAAAAGCCTTGCGTTATACTTCGCCCCGAAACAGAATGGGTTGAACTTGTTGATTGTGGCACAGCTATAATTGCCGATGCCAATGAACAAAAAATAATTGAGGCTTACCAAATATTAATGTTAAAAACCAACATGCAATTTCCTAAATTATATGGCGATGGTAAAGCTGCCGAATTTATTTGTAAAGAAATGCTCGATAATTTAGGTTAATCTTTTTTACTATTAAATAAATTTAAAATTGCACTAACTACCGAAAGTATAATACTGAAAATTAATGCCGTTAAAAAGCCATTAACTTTAAAGCCATCAACTAATTTATCGGCAAACATGATTATGAATGCATTAATGGCCAATAAAAATAAACCCAAAGTAAAAACGGTAATGGGTAACGATAAAATTGTTAAAATTGGTTTTACAATGGTGTTTAAAAATGCTAACACTACAGCAACTAATAAGGCCGTTGCAAATTTGTTTATTTCGGGCGAACCACCAGCATAAAATTGATTATTGCCTAAAGTAATTCCGTTTAAAAAATACGACGTTATTAATACAGCTATTGCTGATAAAATTAGTTTAATTATAAAATTCATTTTATATTTTGTTTAAAAATAAATCACTACTGTGCAACTGTGAATTTAATAAAATCTTTGCAAGCCACAATGTTATTGAATTAGTTAGCATTTTACAATTTTTGAACCGCTCCTTTACATTTGCAACGTTATAACTTGCTTGTATAGTAATCTGTAGCTCTAACTATCTATTTATTATTACCCAAAAATTTCTATTACATAATTAGGAACAACGCCCAAAGCAATTGTAAATAGTGTAGTTAAAACTAATAATAAAATGTGCGATGTTTCGATGTTTATTTTTTCATCTGAATCATTAACTTTAAAATACATAGTAATTATTACTTTAAAATAATAATATACACCAACTGCCGATGTTAAAATTGCAACTATTATTAACCATTTATAAGGCGTGGCAATTAAAATTGAAAACACAAAATATTTTGCGAAAAAACCTGCCGTAATTGGTATGCCAGATAGTGATAGCAAGGCTACTACCATACAAACTGCCATTAATGGGTTACGTTTACCTAAGCCGTTAAATGCATTAACGCTAACATCGTCGTTAGTTTTAGATACGTTATATAAAACCGTAAATGCTGCTATAGAACCAATTGAATATGCTAACGAATAATATAAAATAGCATTTACACTGGCAAATCCTTTTGCATTTGCTAAAATTGCCATTAACATAAATGCAGCGTGGCTAATACTTGAGTAAGCCAACATGCGTTTAACACTTTGTTGTGTAGCGGCTGTAATGTTTGATATAATAAGCGAAAGCGCTATAATTATTGATAAAACAGTGCCCCACGTACCATCAATTTTACCAAATACAACTAAAAATAATTGCATAAAGGCCGCAAATGCTGCTGTTTTAACTATAGTGCTCATTAAAGCTGTTATAACAGTTGGCGAGCCTTCGTAAACATCGGGTGCCCAAAAATGAAATGGTGCAGCACTAACTTTAAAACACATGGCAATTAATATCATTAAAATACCCGCGTAAAAAAAAGTAGGAATGTTACCTTGGTTGTGAGATATGTAACTACGTATTTCCATTAAATCAAAACTACCTGTTGCGCCATAAATTAATGCAATGCCAAACAATAAAAATCCCGATGCAAACGAACCCATAATTAAATATTTAAAACCAGCTTCGTTCGATGCTAAATCGCGTTTACGGCTTGCAGCTAACACATACATTGGTATTGATAATATTTCGATACCTAAAAATAAGGTAGTCATGTTTTTAAACGAGGTTAACATTAATGCGCCAACTACTGCAAATAAAACCAATGCAAAATGATCGGTAATATGGTCGTGTTCAAAATAATCGTTAGCTAAAATAAACCAAAAGAAAAGCGTTATTAAAATTACACCGCTAAACGCTAACGATACATCATTAAAATGTATCATATTATTAAATAATGGAATAGACATATTATTTACTCCCCACTCGGTTAAATTACACACATAGGCTGCTAAAACGCCTACTAATACTATTGGGTAAAGCAATTTTTTGAATTTAAAGATTTCGGCAAGCATTGCTAAAATGCCAAGTGCGCTTATAATAAATAGTCCTTTCATATTATTAAAATAGTTTGAGTGTTAAATTTGAATGTTAAATAATGTGTTTTAATAATTTTAATTTATTATTTTAAATTCAGCATTATTAATTTTGTTCCTTCTTCGGCTAACTCGTTTAACGGTTTTGGATAAACTCCAAATGCAACAATGGCAATACAAATAATGTATAATACTATTTTATCCGACGATAGTAGTGAGCCAAACGTTATTGCAGAGTCTTTTCGTTCGCCTAACATAATAGCTTGGTAACTACGTAGCATATAAACAGCACCTAATATTACCGTTAGCCCCGCAAATGCTGCTAACCAAGCGTTGTATTGGTACACGCCATTTATTAATAAAAATTCGCCTATAAACCCATTGGTTAATGGTAATGCAATTGAACCCAGCATTATTATTAAAAACAATACGCTAAAATTTCCGTTCATGTTACGTATACCACCTAATTTATCTAAATCGCGAGTGCCAGTATGTCTTAATAAAATATCGGCAATTAAAAATAAACCAACCACATTAACTCCGTGAGCTAGCATTTGCATTACAGCACCTTGTATTCCTTGTTGGTTACACGATAAAATACCAGCTGCTATTAAGCCAACGTGAGCTATTGATGAGTATGCTATTAAGCGTTTGTAATCTTTTTGAACTATTGCAATGCACGATGCGTAAAATATACCGAACACAGATAAGCCAATAGCTACACCGCCCCATTTTTCGATTGCTAAAGGCACTATTGGTAATAACCATTTAATTAACCCAAAGGTCCCCATTTTTAACATAATGCCCGATAGCAGCATAGTACCTTGTGTTGGCGCATTAACATAGGTGTTTGGTTGCCATGTATGAAAAGGAAACACAGGCATTTTAATAGCAAATGCAAAAAATATACACCAAAACACAAACGATTGTTGGGTAACGTTTAACGATTTACCAGCTGCATATAAATCTTGCAACGCCCACGATTTTAAACCTGAGTTAAAGCCTGTGTGGTTATATAAATAAATTAAACCTACTAACATAAATAATGAGCCCAATAATGTGTAAACAAAAAACTTAAATGTAATTGCGCCTCGATTTTCGCCACCCCACAACAAACAAATAAAATAAATAGGTATTAATGCAAGTTCCCAAAACACATAAAACAAAAAGCCATCGTTAGCTGTAAATACTCCTACTAATGCCATTTGCATAATTAATATTAATCCATAAAAAGAATTCGCATTTATGACTTTTGTATTAAACGATGATAAAATAATTAAGGGTACTAAAAATGCAGTTAGCAATACCATTAATAATGATAAGGCATTAATACTTACAGCAAAATAAATACCTAGCGATGCTACCCACGAGCAATTTAAAATTAAATTACTACTTGCGGGATTATGTTTAAATTGCACAAAGGCAACAAGTGCTAGTGCAAATTCGATAAGTGAGAAGCCTAATGCTATTTTACGGCTTGTTTCTTGTTTAGTAAAAAACACTAGCAAGCCAGCAATAAGAGGTACAATAATTAATAATCCTACTAACATATTTTTTTATTTATAATTTTTATTTTTTTTATATAAAATTGATTTGCATTTATTTTATTTTTTAATGCTATAGTAATTATTTAATTAAGGCATAAAACATAATTAACACAATGCCTATAACCATACTAAATATATAAACACCAATGTGTCCTGTTTGTGCTTTACGAACTATTGAACTCACACCATTAACGGCTAAACCAACACCATTAACAATGCCATCAACAACTTGTAAATCTAAAAAACGATAAAATAGTTCTGATAAAGCATCTAACGGTTTACGAATTAAGGCATCATAAATTTCATCTAAATAATATTTATTATATACTACTTTTTGTAACAAAGGCATTTTTGCACCTTCTGGCAAAGGGCGTATGTTACGTTGCATGTAAATTACATAGGCAACATAAATTATTGTTAGTGCCGATGCGGTTGCTAAACCCATTAAAACCCATTCGGTTTCGTGATTTAAGCCACTTGGATTTTTATGTAAAATAATAGAGTTTAAGTGTTCACTTATCCAATTAGTTTGGCCCCAAAATTCGGGTAACCCAAGCAAGCCACCAAGTACTGATAAGACAGCTAAAACAATTAATGGAATTGTCATTGTTGCAGGTGATTCGTGCAAGTGATGTTCTTGTTCGTGAGTACCCCTAAATTTTCCGAAAAATGTTAGAAAAAATAATCTAAACATATAAAATGCTGTTAACATTGAAGTTAACATTCCTAAAAACCATAACACTTTGCTGTGCTCGTAAGTATGTGCTAAAATTTCATCTTTACTAAAAAAACCAGATAACAACGGAAAGCCACTAATTGCAAGTGTTCCTATAGCCATTACTTTACCTGTAATTGGTAAGTGTTTCCATAAGCCGCCCATTTTACGCATATCTTGCTCGCCACCCATAGCGTGTATTACCGAGCCTGCGCCTAAAAACAACAAAGCTTTAAAAAATGCGTGTGTTGTTACATGAAAAACAGACGAACTAAATGCACCAACTCCTAAAGCTAAAAACATTAAACCTAATTGTGATACGGTTGAATAAGCTAAAACTTTTTTAATATCGTTTTGAAATAAGCCAATTGTTGCGGCAAATATGGCGGTTGTAATACCAACAATAGCAACAGTTTCTGATGCTATTTCGCTCATTGAATAAAATATATTTGAACGAACAATCATATAAATACCTGCAGTTACCATTGTTGCCGCATGTATTAATGCCGATACAGGAGTAGGGCCGGCCATTGCATCTGGCAACCAAGTATATAATGGTAGTTGTGCCGATTTACCCATTGCGCCAATAAATAATAATAAAGCAATTGCTGTTATTGTGGTTTCGCTTGCGCTAGATGCTGATGTAAACACATCGGCAAAAGTAATGCTACCAAAGGTTACAAATATTAAAATAATACCCATTAAAAAACCTAAATCGCCAATACGGTTCATAATAAATGCTTTTTTTGCGGCGTTATTATATGCGGTATTTTTAAACCAAAAACCTATTAATAAATAAGAGCATAAACCTACACCTTCCCAACCAACAAACATAATTAAGTAGTTGTTACCCAGCACAAGTAGCAACATAAAAAATATAAATAAATTTAGGTAAGTAAAAAAGCGAGAAAAACCTTCGTCGTTATGCATGTAACCAATAGAATAGATATGGATTAAAAAACCAATACCTGTAATAATTAGTAAAAACCACGATGATAAGGGATCAACTAAAAATTCGAATGGGATTTTTAATGTATCGGAATTTATCCAAGAAAATAAATTTACAACTACCGATTGGGTTTGGTTGTTATGCGATAAATTAAAGAACACAAGTAATGAAATTATAAACGATGCTAAAACAGCAACACTTGCAATTGTACCCGATAGAGTTTTACTGATTTTTTTTCCGAAAAAACCATTTATTAAAAATCCTAATAAAGGAAATAATGGAATAAGGGCTATTAATTTTGTCATAATTTTAGTTTTTTAATCTGCTTAGTAAATCAATATCAATTGTTTTAAAATTACGGTACACCATTGATAATATTGCTAAACCAACAGCTACTTCGGCAGCAGCAACCGCCATTATAAAAAACACAAACACTTGCCCACTTGCATCGTTATGTAGTGTAGAAAAAGCTACGAGTAATAAATTTACAGCATTTAGCATAAGTTCAACACACATAAAAATAATGATTGCGTTTTTGCGTGCCATTACACCAACAACACCTATTATAAATAGTACTGCGCTTAATGTGATGTAAAAATTAATTGGAATTCCGTTTAACATAATAAGTTAGTTTTTTTTGATTTTATTTAGGTTATAATGAGTGTTTAGTTTTTTTTAGTAGAAATTTAATTTTTAAAATTTACAACTATTAATTTGTAGTTTGAGTTGAGTTTATTTTCGAGTCGCGTTTACCAATCATAATTGCACCAACTAAAGCAGCTAACAAAAGTATTGAGGCTACCTCAAATGGAAATAAAAATTCGCTAAATAATACTTTACCTAAATTTTTAACTAATCCTATTTGTGATGAACCGTATTGCTGTAACTGTAATTGCTCGGCTCCTTTTAATGAGCCAACCATTACTACTAGTAATAAGCCACCAATAACACCTGCAATAATACGTGTTACTAAGTGTTTACGTGGTTCGGTATCGGTATTTAAATTCATTAACATTATAATAAATAAAAACAGTACCATAATTGCGCCTGCATAAACTACAATATGAACTACTGCTAAAAATTGAGCGTTTAATAATAAGTAATGACCTGCTATGCAAAAAAATGTCATCACTAAATATAAAACAGAGTTAACGGGGTTGCGAGTAAAAACAACCATTAGTGCAAACATAATTGCAAGAAATGATAAAATTCCAAAAAGCCATTGTGTAATTGTTAGTCCTAACATATGCGGTTGTTTATGGTTTTAAAATTAAAGGTTAACGATTTTAATCGGTCTCAATAATTTATTTTTTTTAATTAATGGTTATTTTTTTTATTTAATTTATTGGCATCAAACAACTCGTTATGTTTTAAACCTAATGTTTGTTTAAATGCCAAAACTGCTGTTGATTGCCGTTTAGTTACATCAATACGAGCATTCATTTTCTCAACTAATTTATCTTTTCCATAAACAAAATCTTTTCGTTCAAATTCGGTATCAACTAATCTATCAGTTAAAAAAATTGCTTCTTTAGGGCAGGCTTCTTCGCATAAGCCACAAAAAATACAACGTAACATATCTATTTCATAAGTAGCTGCATATTTTTCTTCGCGGTATAATTTTTCCTCACCTTTTTTACGTTCACCACTTGTCATCGTAATTGCTTCGGCTGGGCAAGCCACAGCGCACATGCCGCAAGATGTGCAACGTTCTGCACCACTATCATCTCGTTTTAAAACATGTTGCCCACGATACACTGGTGCAATTGGTCGTTTTACTTCGGGATACATAACAGTTGGCGCCTTTTTAAATAAATGGCTCGCTGTAATTACCATGCCTTTTATTATTGCTGGTAAATATATGCGTTCGGCAAATGTTTGTACTTTATTTGATACGACTATTTTTCGGTTTGTTAACTGCATTTCAATTAATTTTTAGAGTGAAATTTTTAGTTTTTTAGTTTCTTACAAAAGCAATAATTGCAATTATAAATAAACTCCAAACGCTATAGCCTTCAACTATTTTAAATGTATTTAAAAATATTTTCTTCATCATAATGTATTTTAGAAATGTATTGTTCCTCTGCAAAACTCAACAACTACTGTTATTGCTAAATTTAATAATGATAGTGGTAATAATGTTTTCCAGCCTAAATTCATTAATTGATCGTATCTAAAGCGAGGCAACGTCCAACGAATCCACATAAACAAGGTTATAAAACCAACTATTTTTGTAAAATAAGCGCCAAAGCCAATTAATGATATTAACCAACTACCTTCTTGTAAGCCTAATGCGGTATATAATTCGGATGCAAATGGAAAGTTGTAGCCTCCAAAATAAAAGCCCGCCATTATTGCTGATGATATAAACATGTTTGTGTATTCGGCAAACAAAAACAAACCTAATTTCATTGATGAGTATTCGGTATGGTATCCACCAACTAATTCGGTTTCGCATTCAGGTAAATCAAAAGGTGCTCGGTTGGTTTCGGCTAAAGCACAAATAAAGAAAATTAAAAACCCTAACGGTTGCCACACAAAATTACAAACACCCTTGTCTTGCCCTTCAATAATATCTTTTAAAGATAATGAACCACCCGATGATATGATTAAAGCAATTAAAGCAATGCCCATTGCAATTTCATAACTTATCATTTGTGATGATGCGCGCACAGCTCCTAATAAAGCGTATTTGTTGTTAGATGCCCAGCCACCAATCATAATACCGTAAACGCCAATAGATACAACTCCTAATAAATAAAGTACGCCAATATTGATATCGGTAACTTGTAAATTAAATAAGTGCCCGCCAATATTAACTGGTTTTGCCCAGGGTATTAACACACCCGTCATTAAAGCTGTAACCATAAACAAACTTGGTCCTAAAATAAACAAGGTTTTGTTTGATACGTTTGGAATTATTTCTTCTTTCATAAACATTTTTCCGCCATCGGCTAAGGGTTGTAATAATCCCCAGGGGCCAGCTCTACTAGGCCCCTTACGATCTTGCAAAAAGGCAGCAAATTTTCGCTCCCACCAAGTAGAGTAGGCTGCAACGCCAAGTGATAGTACAAAAACAACTACACACAATATTGCTTTATAAATTAAAAAGTTTGTCATATGTTTTTAGGGTCTTTTATTAATATCCATAAATCCGAGTGCCTTTTGTTGTTTCATAACTTGCACTTTTAGTTCGTTTAAATTAGTATAATGATTTTGAGAAATTACTGAGCTTTTATGTATTGGTGATGGCCCTTCAATTTTCCAATCAGTTGTGTTTTTTCTTTCAAAACGACAAGTGTTACAAATAAACTCTTCTGCTTCGCCCCACTGGTCTTTACGAGCAGTTACGCGTAATACTTCTTCGCCTTTCATCCACAAACGTACTTTACCGCTACATTTTTTGCAATCGCAATTAGCATCTACTGGTTTAGTAAACCAAACTCGACTTTTAAATCGAAATGTTTTATCAGTTAAAGCGCCAACAGGGCAAACATCAATAACATTACCCGACATTTCGTTTTCAATAACGTTTTCAATATAGGTTGAAATCTCTGCTGCGTCACCACGGTGCATTACACCATGTACTCGGTTATCAGTTAATTGCTCGGCAACTTTTACACAACGAAAACACATAATGCAACGCGTCATGTGTAACTGCACATATTTACCAATGTCAATTTTTTCAAACTCTCTGCGCGGAAATTCGTAACGTGTTGTTGCAGCGCCGTGTTCGTAACCTAAATCTTGTAAATGACATTCGCCAGCCTGATCGCACACTGGGCAATCTAAAGGATGATTCATTAATAAAAATTCAACTACGCCTTTACGAGCCTCTAATATATCTTTATTAATGGTGTTTTCTACAACCATACCTTCCATTACCTCTGTACGGCAGCTTGCCACAGGCTTAGGCATTGGAGTAGGGTTTGAGGCACTGCCTTGCGTAACCTTTACTATACACGTACGGCAATAACCACCGCTTGTTTTTAGTGAAGAGTAATAGCACATGGTTGGCGGCGCAACCTCAGCGCCTATCATTCGTGCTGCTTGTAAAATTGTAGTACCCTTTGGTACGTCAATTTCTATTCCATCTATCGTTACTTTCATTTTTTTATGAATGCTTTAAACTACTAATTATCGCCTTAATTTCGATTTTTAAATTTAAAAGGTCTCGTTGTACTATTTCCCAAACCATTTCTGGTTTTATTTCATAATAAGGCTTATTAATTAAGGTTATTAAGGCTTTATTATTTATAATTTCTATTTGTGTATTTACTTTATTTATTCTATTTGTTGCTTCGCTAATGACTCCAAAACATCTTTCTGTCATTCTGTAATTTATAGAGTTTTGTGTAAACTCCTCAATTGTTTTAATGCTAGATATTATGTAGTAGTCAACTTCATTAACTTTTTCAAGAATATCATTTAATGACTGCAACACAAATTTTTGATTTGTTTCTTCTGAATTATGAATTGAATATTTTATTTTTTGTATGTGCATTTTAATTTTTTAAAGCGAAGTTTATTGGAAGATTAAAATACACTGAAACGGCCTCTCCATTTTGTTTGCCGGCTTTCCATTTTGGCATTTTTTGTACTACACGAATTGCCTCTGCATCTAAAATAATGTTCCCTGAAGATTTAATGATTGTTGTTTTTTCCACTTCTCCATTTTGATTAACAATAAATTTAACAAAAACTTTCCCCTCTGTCCCTTTCTTTCGCTCAGACCTAGGATATTTGACCTTCTTTTGAATATACTTCGCTAATCCATTTAAACCACCAGGAAACTCTGGCATTATTTCTACAACTGAATAAATTTCTTGGTTTTGTAATGAGCTTCTTCGGATATATTTTACTTCGTTTCCAGCTATATGTTCATAAACTGAAGAATCTTTCTCATTATCGAAATAAGATGTCCAAATCCCAACTCTTTCGTCATCTTTACAATAACCTCTTTTATCCTTAGAGCCGTTTTCGTTAAAATAAATGCTATATCCGTTTGAAACTAAATCAGGCTTGATTGCAGACGCTTCAGCAATCATTTGCTTTTGACCACTTAAAAACTTATCATAAACCAAAAAACCTGCATTTGTTTTTTTGTATACGCGATAAAATGAGGCTGTTTTTTTTACTGTTTCTTTCCAATTAGCATCAAACCAAATTGTATCTTTTAAATCTTCTTGCGCTATAAAACTCAGAGATTGAAATATCAAAAATATGTAAACTAAAAATTTCATTTATGCTTTATACCCTATTTTTGTTCTTTTTTTCACCTTGTTGTCAGCCTTTTTAATATCCATTAAATAATTTAAGGCTTCGTAAACATCGCTAAATTGTTTGTTATATTTTGTTTCTAATTCTTCTAATTTTTTAGATAATTCGGTATTACCTAATATCATTTGTTTTACAGCCACAAATACACGCATAATGCTAATATTTACTTGTACTGCTTTTTTACTTTTTAGTATGCTCGAAAGCATTGATACGCCTTGCTCGGTAAAAGCCATTGGATACGCTCCTCCAAAATAACTTTTAGATGGTATCACATTTTGTGATACCATGCCATCAATTTCTTTAGAGCTTAATTGAAACATAAAATCGTCAGGAAAACGATCACTGTTTCTTTTTACAGCTTGTTTTAACGCTCTATTCTCTATCTCATACAATTGCGCCAAATCAAAATCCAACATAACCTTTTGATTACGGATTTCGTGTATTTTGCTTTGTATGTTTTTTATTAGCATTTTTTTCGTTTTATGGTATCATAAAATGTGATACCAATATTTATTTTTTTCATCTTAAGGCTACAGTTTGTGACCGCATAGTTTTAAGCTCTAATTTTATTTAATCTATCGTAATGAGAAATATCTACAAATTTTTTCTTTTGTGCAATTTCAATAAATTCATGTTTAAAATGGCGAATAGCTGCAGCTACTGGCCATGCTGCTGCTTCACCTAACGGGCAAATTGTTTTACCTTCAATTTTACTTTGAATGTCCCACAACAAATCCACATCACTTTCGTTAGCAGTTCCATCTAAAAACTTCTTCAATATTTTTTCCATCCAACCTGTTCCTTCACGGCAAGGCGAACATTGTCCGCAAGACTCATGATGATAGAAACGAGAGAATGTAAATAAATTTTTAACGATACTTGTGTCTTCGTCCATAGCAATAAACCCACCAGAACCTAACATAGTACCTGTTAAGAAGCCTCCGTCAGCTAAGCTTTCATAAGTCATTAAACGAGGCTCGCCTTTTGCAGTTTTTAAAATTAACTCTGCTGGTAAAATTGGCACCGAAGAACCACCTGCAACTACTGCTTTTAATTTTTTTCCGTTACGGATACCTCCGCAATATTCATCACTGTATATAAAATCTTCAACGGTGATTCCTAATTCAATTTCGTAAACACCTGGTTTATTAATATGTCCAGATGCTGAAATTAGTTTTGTTCCTGTTGATTTACCTACACCAATTTTGGCGTATTCTTCTCCGCCCATGTTCACAATTGGAACAACAGCGGCTATAGTTTCAACATTATTAACCACAGTTGGGCAACCCCATAAACCAGCTACTGCCGGAAATGGCGGTTTAATACGCGGGTTACCACGTTTACCTTCTAATGATTCTAATAAAGCAGTTTCTTCTCCGCAGATATAAGCGCCACCACCAACTTGTACGTAACAATCGTGAGAGAAATCAGTTCCTAAAATATTTTTCCCTAACCAGCCAGCAGCGTAAGCTTCGGCAATAGCAGCTTCCACAATACGGGCAACATAAAAATATTCGCCACGAATGTAGATGTAAGATGTTTTTGCGCCTAATGCAAATGAAGCAGTGATCATTCCTTCAATTAATGCGTGAGGAATTTTTTCCATCAAATAACGGTCTTTAAAAGTTCCTGGTTCAGATTCGTCTGCATTACAAACTAAGTAACGTTCAACACCTTCTGGCTTTGCTAAAAAACTCCATTTCATACCTGTAGGAAAACCTGCGCCCCCACGTCCGCGTAAGCCTGATTTTTTCACTTCATCAGTTACTTGGTCGGGTTGCATTGTTTTTAATGCTTTCTCTACCGAAGCATAACCACCATTTGCGCGATACACTTCTAACGTGTGAATGTTAGGTAGGTGATCGTTATGTATTAATAATTTTCTTCCCATTCTCATTTATTTTTTACTTCTCTCCTTCGACTCCGCTCAGGATGACAAGCTCAAAGTGACAATTAATTATAGTGTATTTTTATAATCTAAATCTGTGTAACTTTTTAATTTACCTTCTGCTCTGTAGTTCTCTAAAAGTGAATCTACTTTTTCGTAAGTTAAATTTTCGTGATAGCTTGCTCCGCATTGTAACATAGGTGCTGTTCCGCAAGAACCTAAACACTCTGCTACTTTTAAAGAGAACATACCGTCTTTTGTTGTTTCGCCAACTTTAATGTTTAATTTTCCCTCAATGTATTTTACAATGTCTTCTGCACCATTTAACCAGCACGAACTTGTTTGACAAACTTCCAATACACATTTGCCCATTGGTTTTAAATTGTACATTGTATAAAACGATGCAACTTCAAACACTTCAATTGGTTTTATTTTTAAAACAGATGCAACGTAATCCATTGTTTCGGGGCTTAACCAACCGCCAAATTCTGCTTGTGCTACATGTAACACAGGCAATAAAGCCGATTTAATTTTGGCATCAGGATAATGCGAAATAATTGTTTGCACAGTTTTCATCGCCTCGTCGCTAAATACAGTTTCAGTGCGTTTTGCATTATCAAATTTTTGTGCTCCGTGTACTTGACTACTCATTGTTTTTTGTTTTTTAAATGTTACGTATTTAATAGTTACTATTAAATACGTAACATTAATTTTAAAGTACTGTTATGCTAAATTAACTACATCAAACACTACTAGTAATGCAAAAATGATGTAACCAATAAATGTTAAGTGTAAAATTAAATCTACCCAAAAGTTTAGTGTTATTTTTTTTCCATCTTTTAAATACATTGCTAATAAAGCTAAAAAAGGAAAAATTGATAAAATAACTAATAATATTAAGTTAGAGTCGCCACCACTAGCTGCTGTTTTATTTTTTTCTATTTTAATAACGTTAGTTGCTTTTTTAATTACTGTTTTTGTAATTGCTGCTACATCGTTTTTTGCATCAACTAAAATTGTGTTGTGTTTTAGTTGTTTTAAAGCTTTACTTTCGGCAACATTGTTTTGAGAAATAGATGTTGGTTTAACATCTAAATTAGTAGTTGTGTTTGGTAAAGCAATTGCAATTGATGAAACAGTTTCTGATTTTTCAGATTCTGTTTTTGACGTTACAATCTTTTTTACATCGTTGGCTTTATGGTGATTTGATACATAAAAACCTTTAGAGTATTTACGTTTTAATACTACACCATTTTTAGATGATGTACAAGATGAAAATGCAATAGCTACTGCTGCAATAATTGTGATTAGGTTTTTCATTGTTTTTAATTTTAAGGGTTATTTTTATGCGTCTAACTCGCCAGCAATTACGTTCATACTACTCATCGTTAAAATGGCATCACTTAACATTGCACCTTTAATCATTTGGGTGTATGCCTGGTAATAAATAAAACATGGTCTGCGAAAGTGTAACCTAAAAGGGGTTCTTCCGCCATCGCTCATTAAATAAAATCCTAATTCGCCATTACCGCCTTCAACACAATGGTAAACTTCTCCTTTAGGGATGTCAGTTTCGCCCATCACAATTTTAAAGTGATAAATTAAGGCTTCCATATTGTTGTAAACTTGCTCTTTTGGTGGTAAAAAAAAGTCGGGTAAATTGGCATGCATTTCACCTTGTGGCATTTTTTTAATTGCTTGTTCTATAATACTTAACGATTGCTTCATTTCTTCTTGTCGAACCATAAAACGATCGTAAGTATCGCCACTTGTGCCAACAGGAATTGTAAATGTAAAATCTTCGTAAGATGAATAAGGATTCATAACACGCACATCATAATCTATACCAGCTGCTCGTAAATTAGGTCCAGTAAAGCTATAACTCAATGCCATTTCTGCACTTATTGGCCCGCAATTAATGGTGCGATCCATAAAAATTTTATTTCGCTCAAGTAAATTTGAAAACTCTTGCAAGCCTTTAGGAAATTCGGCTAAAAAAGTATTTATTTTATCCCAAGTAGATTTTTCAAATTCTTTATCAAAGCCGCCAATACGACCTAAGTTTGTTGTTAATCGTGCACCACAAATTTCTTCAAATATTTCATAAATTTTTTCTCTCCATTGAAAAATGTATAAAAAACCAGTCATTGCACCTGTATCAACACCAATTACCGAGTTACAAATAATATGATCGGCAATGCGAGAAAGTTCCATAATAATTACACGGTGATATTGTGCACGTTTAGGAATTTCTGCACCAAGCAATTTTTCAACTGTCATGTACCAACCCATATTGTTTATTGGAGATGAGCAGTAGTTTAACCGATCTGTTATGGGTGTAATTTGTGCGTAAGGTCTGCGTTCGGCTAATTTTTCGAATGCTCGATGAATGTATCCTATAGTAGATTCGGCTTCGTGTATAATTTCGCCATCCATTTTTAACACATTTTGAAAAATACCATGTGTTGCTGGGTGCGTAGGACCAAGGTTTAGTGTAGAGTATTCTTTCTCTTCAACTACTTCTTTAGTTACCATACTATTATTTTCTGCTCTGTTCATTTAATTTAGTTTTGATTTTTTTAATGGTTAGTTTTTAATGATTGTTTTATTAAAAACTAATAACTAAACATTATGCACTATTAATTATCTTCCAAACATGCTATCATTTTTATCATCTCTGCCTTGATCTTCTAAAGGAAATTCTTTTCGTAGTGGAAAAATATCCATTTCATCCATATTTAAAATACGTTTTAAGTTTGGATGACCTTTAAATTTAACACCATAAAAATCGTACGTTTCACGCTCCATCCAATTAGCTGCAGGCCACAAATTAGTTGCAGTTGGCACATCGGGTTTATTAATATCTACAAATGTTTTTAAACGGATACGCAAATTTTTTGGCAAATTATGCAAATGATAAATAACACCTAATTGTTTTTGATCGGGCGTTTGCATTCCGCACAAGTCTGTTAAAAAATGAAAGTTTAATTCTTCATCATTTTTTAAAAAAGATAATACGTCGTTAATGTTTTCTACTTTAATTGTAAACACGGGGTAATCATACAACAATTCGGCAGATACGATTGCTCCTGCAAATTGTGTATTTATTTTTTCGTTTATTGTATTTAATAATTCTGTCATTTAATTTTTGTTCTTAAGTGTTTAGTTTTTGATATTAAAAACTATTATTTTAACATTAAAAATTATTTTATTCCATTCCGTAACTTGCTAACACTTTTTTGTATTCATCAGAATTTCTTCTTCTAAACGATTCATTTTTCGCTAATTCTTGTATTTTTATTACGCCTTCTAAAATTTGTTCTGGCCTTGGAGGGCAACCAGGCACATAAACATCAACAGGTATAATTTTATCTATACCTTGCAAAACCGAATAAGTATCGAAAATACCGCCACTGCTTGCGCAAGCGCCAACAGATAATACCCAACGTGGCTCGGCCATTTGCTCATAAACTTGACGCAAAATTGGCCCCATTTTTTTAGAAATAGTTCCCATTACCATTAACATATCTGCTTGGCGTGGACTAAAGCTTAAGCGCTCCGATCCAAAGCGTGCTAAATCGTAGTGAGATGCCATTGTGGCCATAAACTCAATGCCACAACAAGATGTAGCAAATGGCAATGGCCATAGTGAATTTGCACGGGCTAGCCCAATTACATCCTCTAACTTTGTTGCAAAAAAACCAGGTCCTTCAAGTCCTTCTGGGCTTTTGGCTATTTCTAATTTACTGCGTTTTATAACTTCTGACATACTTCGTATGGTTTTTAGTTTTTAATAAAATTTAAACTAATATTTGTAATTTAATTTTTGTGTTTTGGTTACCTAATAACTAAACATTAAAAATTATTTTTACTCTTCCCACTTAAGTGCATTTTTTGATAGCATATAGTAAAAACCCACTAATAGCAATGCAATAAACGAAAACACTTCTATAACGCCCAGCATACCAAGTTCTTTAAAATTAACAGCCCACGGGTACATAAAAATAACTTCTATATCAAACAATACAAATAAAATTGCTACTAAAAAATATTTAATAGCAAATGGTACACGTGCATTGCCTTCGCTTTCAATACCACATTCAAACGAATCTAATTTAATTTTTGTTTTACGTTTTGGCCCCAACCAATGCGATGCAACCATTGTTGTAACTACAAAACCAACGGCTATTAATAGCATTATTAATATTGGTAAATAATCTAATGGTGATGATGTGTTCATATATTTAAATTATTGTTATTGAATGGTAAGATTAACTAAATTTAAGTAAAACATCAAGTTTTTATGTTATTTTTTTGCATAAATAGTTATTTGCAAAAAAGCGTTGTTTAAACTAATAAACAACGCTTTTTTTTAAACAGTACCGTATGTTAATTTCCAAATTCGCTAATAAATTTTATGCGCATTAATCTAACCTCTTCTTCGCTATAATCATTTTCGCCTAACTCTTTTAAAACAGATTTTACATCGTCGGTTTCCGATTCGCGCAAACATTCATAAATTTCATCCTTTTTATCTTCGTCAATAGCGTTATCAATGTAATAGTTAATATTTACTTTAGTTCCCGATTCAACAATGGTTTCTATTTCTGTTAATAAATCGTTCATTTTAAGGTTTTTGTTTTTAGCCATATCCTCCAAGCTTACCTTTCTATCAATATTTTGAATAATAAACACTTTTAACCCCGATTTATTTACGACTGATTTAATAACCATATCGCTTGGGCGCTCAATGTCATTTTCATCAACGTGTTTTTTTATTAATTCTAAAAAGGCTTTGCCATATTTTGCCGCTTTACCTGTGCCAACACCTGTTATTTTTGTTAACTCATCCATTGTTATTGGGTAGTTAATTGACATTTCATCTAACGAAGTTTCTTGAAAAATAACATAGGGTGGTAAATTAGTTTGCTTAGCAATTTTTTTAGTTAAATCTTTAAGCATTGCATACAAAACCTCATCCGTACTATTTGCACCTTTTCCACCAATTGCATCATCGTCGTTATCGCTTTCGGCATTGCTAAAATCGTTATCGCGTGTAAATAAAATGTTTTCTGGTTTTTTTAAAAATGCAGTTCCTTTATCTGTAATTTTAAGTATGCCATAGTTTTCAATGTCTTTTGAAAAGAAACCGTTTACAACAGTTTGACGCAATACCGCGTTCCAAAATTTATCATCTTTGCCTTCTTCAACTCCATCTCCCCAAGTTTTTAACTCGTTGTGTTTGTATGATTTGGCGGTTGATGTTAAGCTTCCCATCAATAAGTTTATAACGTCTTTAATTTTATGTTTTTCTTTACTTTCTTTTACGGCTTTAATGGCTAAAACTACGTCGTTTTGTGCATCAAATTTTTGTTTTGGATGGCGGCAATTATCGCACATTTCATTGCACTTATTGTCGTTAAATTCTTCTCCAAAATAATGTAAAATAAATTTCCGTCTACACGATGATGTTTCGGCAAACGAGGCAGTTTCGGCTAACATTTGTTTGCCAATCTCTTGTTCGTTTACGGGTTTATCTTTCATGAATTTTTCTAATTTCATGATGTCATCATAACTGTAAAACGTTAAACAATTACCCTCGCCACCGTCTCTACCAGCACGGCCAGTTTCTTGGTAATAACCCTCTAATGATTTTGGAATATCGTGGTGTATCACAAAACGAACATCTGGTTTATCTATGCCCATACCAAAAGCAATTGTTGCAACTATTACATGAATATCTTCCATTAAAAAGCCGTCCTGAGTTTTAGCGCGCTCTTTTGCATCAAGCCCTGCGTGATATGGCGCCGCTTTAATTCCGTTTACTTTTAATGCTTGTGCAATTTCTTCAACTTTTTTACGGCTTAAGCAATATACAATGCCCGATTTACCTGCATTTTGTTTAACGTATTTTATAATTTCTTTGGCAACTTCTTTTTTAGCACGTACTTCGTAATATAAATTATCGCGGTTAAACGATGATTTAAAAAGTTTAGCTTCAAGCATCCCTAAATTTTTTTGAATATCTTGTTGTACTTTTGGTGTAGCCGTTGCGGTTAAAGCCATAACCGGCACAGAGCCTAGCTTATCTATAATTGGTCTTAAACGACGGTATTCGGGCCTAAAATCGTGTCCCCATTCGGATATGCAATGTGCTTCATCAATAGCAAAAAAAGAAATTTTAAATTCAGAAAAAAAAGAAATATTATCTTCTTTGTTTAAGGTTTCGGGAGCAACGTATAATAATTTTGTTTTACCTGATAACACATCTTGCTTTACTGTAGCAATTTCTGATTTATTTAAAGATGAATTTAAAAAGTGCGCAATACCAGTTTCGTTACTAAAACCTCTAATGGCATCTACTTGGTTTTTCATTAAGGCAATTAAGGGCGATACAATAATTGCAGTACCCTCGCTCATTATTGCGGGTAATTGGTAGCATAACGATTTACCACCACCAGTTGGCATAATAACAAAGGTATCTTGCTTGTTTAAAATGTTATTTATAATGGCTTCTTGAGTTCCTTTAAAGCCTTTAAAGCCAAAAAAATCTTGCAAGGCTTCGTGTAAATTATGTGTTTCAACTTCTGCAATCATAATATATATTGATTAAAAGGTGTGTTTTGTTGAGTAAGTGGATTTTATTTTCTCTTATAAAGATATAATAATTTTTTTGATAATTCCAAAACTATTTGACGGAAATTTTGCTTTTACAGACAAATTACCTTATTAATGCGATAAAGATAAAATCTAAACTTATTTAGAATTCGCTATAAAATAATAGAGGAAGTAGTTTAACCCTTGCGCGTTTTACTATTTATTTTGTTATTCAAAAAATAATAATAAACCTATATCAAAAATTAATACAAACCCACGTGTTGTGTTTTAACCCAACCTTGTATATTGTTTTCTAATTTAATATTTGTCCAATCTAAATTAGTTTCTATTACTTTAACTTTTGTGCCTTCGTGTAATAATATAGTTGTACTTGATGTAACGTTAGGAACGTTAAATAATTTTGTTTCGCGAATTGTTATAATTGCAAAAGCTTTTTGTTGTTTTATGTTAAGCGCAGTTTTCCCTAAAAAGAAAGAAATTATAAATACTAAAAGTATAAGCGTGCCTGCAAAAAAGCCAATGCGTTTAATTATTAATTTAGTTGATATAAAATATAAAAACAAAAAAGCAAAACTTAATATAAGTGATGCAATGCCTAATAATGCCCAAGCCTTTGTATTAATGGTGTTTACAATATTTAATTTTACCGAATCTGTAAAAAAGTTTT
>JAYSUQ010000223.1:0-9276 GCA_043718985.1 Bacteroidota bacterium
TTTACGGGGCTAGTTGTGCCAAATGCATTTTCGCCAAACGGAGATGGTATTAACGATAACTTTGAAATTAAAGGTTTAGAATATTACAGTAATGTTAAGCTTCAAGTTTTTAACCGCTGGGGTAGTTTAGTTTTTGAAAACAACAATTATAAAAATGATTTTACAGGGGTAAATTTGCAAAACGAAGCTTTGGTTGATGATACTTACTTTTATTTTGTTGAAATAACAAGCGAGTTAAAATACAATAGTTATTTAATTATTAAACGCGATAAATAAATTGAAAAAAAATGTTTATATAATTTTTTTGTGTTTTGCTTTAACGAAAGTTTTTGCTCAACATCAGCAATTTTATAGTCAATATGTTTATTCGGGTTTGTTAATTAATCCTGCTTATGCAGGTAGTCAAGATGCCTTGAGTTTTACAACTATTGTAAAAAAACAATGGGTTGGATTACAAGGAACTCCAAACAGTTTAAACTTCGCACTTCACACACCACTTCGTCAAAAAACATCAAACATTGGCCTTGCAATTGTTAGCGATAAAATAGGAATAACAACAAGCAATCAATTATCGGGGGTTTATGCTTATAAATTAAAAATTAAAAAATCTGTATTATCATTAGGTTTAAAAGCTGAATTAGAAATTATTAAAAACGATTGGAGTTTAATTAAAACAACTACCGAAAATGACCCAACGTTTACCAGCCAAGTACAAGTAAAATACAATCCAAATTTTGGAGCAGGAGCTTATTATTACACTAAAAATTTATTTGCAGGTATTTCGTTTCCAACATTATATAATTTGGGGTATAAGGAATTAAATAAATTTAACCACGCAAATATTTATGGTGGTTATTTAATATCGGCCACAACTAATTTTAAACTAAAACCAAGTGTTTTAATTAAATACATTAAAAATTCACCAATACAATACGATATAACAAATACCTTTTATGTTTTACAAAATTATGGCATAGGTGTTGGCTATCGATCAAACGATGCAATTTATTTTTATTTAGATTTAAAATTAAATAATCAAATTAATGTTGGTTATGCCTACGATTACACGCTAACAAAAATTAAAAACTACACACACGGTAGCCACGAAATAATGTTACGTTACTTATTTAATTATAAAATTAACTCTAAAAGCGTTCGGTATTTTTAATGAAATTTTTGTTTGTTGTTATAGTTAATTTAATACTAGTTTTTGCTAATGCCCAAGCACAAGGTTTAGCAGAATCTTTTATTTGCAGGCCAATAAATTTTAACACAAAAGCTCAAGAGTTTTCTCCATTTTTTATTGGTAATAAATTATACTTTGTATCAAACAAAAATAATGCATCAGCTATAAATTATATAAGTAATGATACCGTTTTTGCCCATACTGATATTTATGTAAGTGAAAAAATTGATTCGATTAACTTTAAGTCGGCTAAAAAAATTAAATCTATTAATTCTTTAAATCACGATGGACCAATTACTGTAAATAAAAACGGAAAACAATTAGTGTTTTCGAGTAACGATAAAAGCTACAAGTTTTTAATAAAACAAGCAAACGCAAATCGTAAACTACAATTGTATACAAGTACATTATTAAACAATAAGTGGCAAAAACCTAAGCCACATCCTTTAAGTAATATTGCCTACTCGTTATGCCACCCAGCATTTGCAAATAGCGATAGTGTGTTAGTTTTTTGTAGCGATATGCCAGGAGGTTTTGGTAAAATGGATTTATATTATTCGGTTTTTAAAAATAATAGTTGGGGTAAGCCAATAAATTTTGGCAATAAAATAAACACTCCCGAAAACGAACTATTTCCCTTTGTAAACAAACTAAATACGTTGTATTTTTCGAGTAAAAGTATAAATGGAAACGATTTAGATATTTATGAATTTAGTTTAAACGACTCGAGTCACACTCAAAAAAAAGCATGTAAAAGCCCAATTAATAGTGAGTTTGATGATTTTGGTATTTGGACTGACTCGATCGCTACAACAGGTTACTTTTCTTCAAATAGAAATAAAAATAACAGCGACGATATTTTTTATTTTGAAGATGCGGTACCCGAATTTAAAAACTGCAAAGCCAGTAAAGATAAATTTTGCTATACTTTTTTTGAGGAATCGACCAAAGGGGCAGATACCACTGAAACAATTTACGAATGGGATTTAGGAGATGGAACAAAGCGACGTGGTATTGAAGCAAAGCATTGTTATTATAAAACGGGCACCTACCAGGTACAATTAAATGTGATTGAAAAAGCATCGAATCAATTATTTTATAACGAGTTGAGTTATGATTTTGTTGTTGAAGACGCCAGCCCTTTAGCAATAAAGTTACCCGAATTATTAGTTAAAAATAATGCTATAGAATTTAACGCATCAAAAGCTAAAATTGAAAATTACACAATCGAAAAATATTTTTGGTTTTTTAGTACTACCGAAATTAAACAAACTGCAATTGCAAATTTTACTTACGAAAACAGAGGTTATAAAAAAGTAACACTTGGCGTAGTTGCAAAAAATGACAGTACAAAACAAAAGAAAAATTTTTGTATAGAAAAATCGTTTTTTATATCGGATAGCGTTACCCAATTAAATGATTTGACGGTTGCAATAGAAAAAGCTATACCTACTAAAATTAATTATACAACTATTCCCAAAGATTCGATTACTTATCGTGTTAATTTAGGAACATCAAAAGATTCTATTTCGGTAAACTCAACAATATTTAATGGTGTTAAAAAACTACAAGTAGTTAAAGAAGATTCGGTTTACCGATACACAAGCGGAGCCGAAAAAACATTAAAAGAAACGATACCCTATTTTAAATTTGCAAAACAAAAAGGATTTGAGCACGCAATAGTTGTTGGCTTTAGTCACGATTCGATAATTAAAGGACAAACTAAAAATGCAAACTACGAAATTATAGATACAACATCGGTTGGCGAAAACAAATGCGTAGTATATTTTGAATATAATAACCCATTAGTTTTAACAAAATATAATGAGGCATTAAAAATAATTTCTCAAAAAATAAATTTAAACTATACTAAAAAAGTAACTTTAGTTAATTATTTTGATGGAATAGGCTCTTTAGAATACAATATTATTTTAAATAATAAACGCATAGAAAACATTGTTAAGCTGTTAAAACAATATAAAGTTAATACTAAAAATTTATTTGTAGAACGTATTTATTTTACTGGGCAAAATGTAGCTCCAGATTTGCTTAGAAGAATTGAAATTAAAATTATTGGTAATGAAAATTAAATTAAACGTTGTTTGTTTTTTTTGTTTAACTATTTGTTCAAATTTATTTGCGCAACAATCACCTTCGTTAGATGAAAAATTCCCTTATTTGGTAACCTTTGGTAAAGCATCTGATAAAAATTGGGGCGACGATGATTTTGTGCAAACTATATTTTTTGCAATTCCTACATCCGAAAAAAAACCACTTTTTATAAATGTTTTTGACCCAGGTTGCGGCGGACAGTTTGATGAATTACACGGAGATTTTAATTCTAAAACTAAATACACAATAATAGGTGGTAAAGGCGCACATTCAAACGTTGATAGTAAAAATGACAACCCAGTTGGTAATTTTAAGGCAGGTGTAGAGTTAACATCAAAAACATTTGGTAACGAACCCGCTACCGATGGCAAATGGATAACATTAGGGCCATTTAACCCAGTTGATGGTGAGTTGCAGCCCGATTTTGGCGGCTATGTGTTTAAATTAGTAATAGAGGGTTTGAGTGGCGATGATGGTAATTTATATAAATTATTTTTATCATCGGAGGCAGCAAACAATAAAGCAATTGAAGGCGCAAATATGTTTATGTATGAATTTACCGTGCGCATGTCCGACGAAAGAATGTCTATTGGACATTTATACCCTTTTGTTACGTCAAACGTTGTTACAGTAAAAATTAATGTGTTTGATTTTGATGATGATGGCATCATTCGTTTAATATCAGTAAATAAAAAAGGTACAACTGCAAAATCATCAAGCGATGGTAAATGGTTTGAAAACATTCACGAAATTACTAAAGAAGAGCACAACACATCGTTAGATATACAATTTATTAAAAACAAAGATTCTAAAAATAATAACATTGTAGTAACTGTTAAAAATCAGTACAATGAGTTAATGCCTTTTTTTGCTGCTCCAATTGGAGGAGTTCCTAAGTTTAAATATAAAATAGGCGTTAAGGTAGATAACTAATATGCAACATACATCACTATTATTTTTACGAATTTTAATTTATAGTTTACTAACACTTAGCATTAGTAATACTTATTCTCAAACCTATAATTTTAAAATTTTTAACGAAGATGCTGGCTTGCCTCAATCTTATGTATATAAAATAAGCCAAAATAAACAAGGCTTTTTAAATATATCAACAGGCGAGGGGCTATCGGTTTTTGATGGATTAAAATTTACAAATTACACAACTAAAAATGGATTACAAGAAAATAACACAACGTGTAATTTTACCGATTCGCGAAATATAACATGGGTTGGGCATTTTCAAAATGGAATTTCTTATATAGAAAACAATAAATGTTATAAACTTAAAAAAACAGATTCGTTAGAAACTAAAATTTTATCGTTTGCTGAGTGGAGTAATGGTCGTGTTTTTTTTGGAACACAATCTAAAGGTTTATTTTATATTAACTCAGTAAAAAAAATTATTGCAGTTCCATTATCAAATGATATCACATCAATTAATAAAATATTAATTATTAACAACGAATTTTATATTGCATCAAATAGTGGTTTATATATATATCAGTTTTTAAAAGATAAATTAATTTTAAAACACTCTTTTTCTCAATTAGAAAACTTTGATGTAAAGGCAATTTATGTATCAGAAAAAAACAAACAAAAACTATTTGCAATTACAAATGATATTGGCGTTTCAATTATTAATATTGAAACTAAACTGGTTGATACCATTTCGAAAGAGCAATTACAATTACAAGCACTAAACTTTACATCAATTGTTGAAGATTTTTTTGGTAATTTATGGGTGGGAACTTTTGGTGAGGGTGTTCGTAAAATAGATTATAAAGATTTATTAAATTCGGATTTTAGTGCGATTACCAAAATTGATGCTGAAAATAAATTACCTAGTAATTACATACAAACTATTTTTCAAGATTATGAAGGCAACATTTGGTTAGGCACTTTTGGTAGCGGTTTAATACAAATACCTGTAGATAAGTTCGACTATTTTTCGAGTAACGAAGCAAAATATCCAAATGGCATTACAGCCATTTATTTAGATAATGAAAATAATTTATGTTTAGGAACATCAAAGGGTTTGTTTATTACAAGTAACCATAATTTAGAATCTGTTTTTGCAAAACCCGAAACTGCTATATTGGCAAGTAATTATGTAACTGCAGTTGCACAAGATAGTTTATTAAACTACTATGTTGGCACATTAAATAATGGCTTGTTTTATGTAAATAAAAAGACAAAGGCAGTAATAAACATATCGGCTAAATTTAAAATTAGCACATTAACTATTAACGATATTAAAATTACTAAAAAAAATAATTTAGTCGTTGCAACCACCGACGGTGTTTATTTTATAAATACAATTACAAACAACTCAACTCACCTAACAACACTCGAAGGATTGTTACATAATAACGTATCTCAAGTTTTTATTGATTCAAAAAATCGCACTTGGTTTTCATCATTAAATGCACCACCTTATTTTATTATAGATAATGAAATAACAAAGTTTAGTGATATTGACTCGTTAAAATCGTACGATATAATAGGTATTACCGAAGATTTGCAAAAAAATATTTGGATAGCTACACAAAGCGATGGCGTATTAAAATTTGAAAATGAAAAATTCAAAATTTTTAATACAAAAAATGGCTTGTTATCAAATTTTTGTTATTCTATTAACTCAGATAAAAATGGAAATGTATGGTGTGCACATAAAAATGGATTATCGAGTATTGATGTTAAAACAACTAATATACAAACCTACAAATCGGGTAGTCAATTATTGTTTGCAAATTTTAATAAAAACACAACATCGTTTAACGATAATAGTAATTTAATGTTTGGTTCAGAAAAAGGATTTGTGGCCATTAATAATTTAAACACGTATTTTTCGTTACAAGAAAGTAGATTATCTATAAAATCTATTTCGTTTAACGATTCGGTTTATACTAATTTTAGTAATATTAATTTACCGTTTAAAGGATATAACTTTAAAGCAAATTTTGCTTTAGCTTGCTTAACAAACCCTACCGATGTGCTATATGCCTACCGTTTAATAGGTTTAGATACCGTTTGGCGTTACACAACTACACGGTCTATTGAGTTTCCTAAATTGTTTGAAGGAAATTATACATTTCAACTAAAAGCAAAAAACACATATGGTGTTTGGAATAAAATTAACACTGAACTAAACTTTAATATTGCTACACCATTTTATAAAAAATGGTGGTTTTATTTAGTAAGTTTTTTAAGCATTATAACTTTGTTATTTGTTGTAATAAAATTAAGAACAAATGCTATACTCCAAAAAAATTTAGAATTAGAAAACTTAGTAAATCAAAAAACAGCTCAGTTGCAAGAAGAAAAATTAGTTGTTGAAAAAGTAAAAGGAGAGTTGCAAGAAAAAAATAAAGACATAACCGATAGTATAAATTATGCCTTACGAATTCAAAACTCTATTTTACCAAGCCAACAATTATTAGATAGTAATTTTGCAAATAACTTTGTATTGTTTAAACCAAAAGATATTGTGAGCGGCGATTTTTATTGGTTTGCCCAAACAGAAGAGCATTTTATTGTAGTAGTTGCAGATTGTACAGGACACGGAATACCAGGTGCATTTATGTCGTTAATAGGCAATGCCTTATTAAGCGAAATTGTTAACAAAGATAAAACACATTTACCGTCACAAATTTTAATTAAATTAAATAAAGCCGTTGTAAAATTATTGCATCAAGAAACCGCTGCTATGAGTAACGATGGTATGGATATGGCAATTTGTGTTATTAATAAATCACACACAAAATTGGTTTTTTCAACAGCTATTAGGCCAGTTTATTTAGTGCGTAATAATGAGTTAATAGAATATAAAGGGGGTAAATTTTCTATTGGTGGTTTAAGTTCTAAAGATAAAATATTTACAGATACTGAAGTTGATTTACAAAAAGATGATTCTTTATTTTTGTTTTCGGATGGCTATCCTGATCAATTTGGCGGCGAGTTATATAAACGCATAACAACTAAGCGCTTTAAAGAGTTGTTAATTGATTGCGCACCTAACGATTGTAAAACTCAAAAAACAATATTAAATAATTTTTTTGAAGAGTGGCGAGGCGATAAAAAACAAATTGACGATTTGTTAGTTCTCGGTATTAAGTTTTAAATTAACTTTTGTAATGAGAGACTCCAACTAAGCCTCGTCGTTATTAATACTTGGCGAGCGAAGTTCTACTGGCTTGTGCGGCTTACGTAATTTTAAGTTTAGCAACTCAACACCAAACGAAAATGCCATTGCAAAATAAATATAACCTTTTGGCACCTCAACTTCATCTAAATGCACACCTTCAATTACTAATAAAACGGCAATTAAAACTAAAAACGATAAGGCTAAAATTTTAAAAGTGGGGTGTTTATGTATAAATGCCGAAATACGAGGCGCAAAATAAAACATAATAAACATACTTATCATAACAGCAATTATCATAATTATTAGTTGGTTACTCATACCTATTGCCGTTATAATACCATCAATACTAAAAACCATATCAATTAATATCATCTGAATAATTATTGATTTAAACGTTGCTGGTTTTTTCTTTTCAGCATTAATTGTATCGTCAGGGTCTTCGCCTTCTAATTTATTGTGTATTTCGAGTGTTGAGTTTACTAATAAAAACAAACCGCCACCAAGCATAATAATATCTTTTAAAGTTACTGGGTGCGAAAAAACACTAAATAATTGATGCTCGCCTTTTAATAAAAATCCTAGTGTAAATAAAAACACCATACGCATAACTATTCCAACAGCCATCCAAATTACACCAGCTTTTTTTTGTTCGGTTTTGTTTAATCTACTTAAAACTATCGAAACAAAAATAACATTATCAATGCCTAATAAAATTTCCATTAAGGTTAATGGTATTAAACTAAATAGTGCTTCGGTTGTAAATATATTTTGCATAATATTTTTTGTAATTTTAAATTAGATATATAATGGTTATTAATTTTTTATAGAAGTTATTTACCTTTAAAATCTGGTTTTCTTTTTTCTAAAAATGCGCTAACGCCTTCACTGTAGTCGTAAGTGCTTGCAGCTTCTACTTGCGCAATGCCTTCGCGTGTTAATTGTTTTTCGTGGCTGTTAAACAAACTTTCGTTTAATAAACGTTTTGTTAAGCCAATGCCTTTAGTTGGCATATTGGCAATATTTTCGGCATATAACGTTATGTCGGTTAAAAATGTTTCGTCGGCAAATACTTTATAAATCATTCCCATTGCTAATGCATCGTTTGCGGTAACTTTATCGCCTGTTATCATTAATGCCGATGCGCGCTGCAAACCAACTAATCGTGGTAAAAAAAAAGTTCCACCGCTATCGGGTATTAAGCCAATTTTACTAAACGCTTGTATAAACGATGCCGATTGAGTAGCCGTAACAATATCGCAAGCTAAGGCAATGTTTGCGCCAGCACCAGCAGCAACACCATTAATGGCTGCAATAATTGGCTTCTCTATTTTGCGAATTTTTAAAATAATAGGGTTGTAGTGTTCGTCAACTATTTTTGCAATGCCAGGCCCTGTTGGGTCAATTGCTTCCGATAAATCTTGCCCTGCACAAAAAGCTTTGCCTAAACCTGTAATAACTATTGCTCGCACCTCTTCGTCGGCATCTGCTGCATCTAAGGCTTGTTGTAACTGCAAGGCCATTTCGCGATTAAAGCTATTAAATTTATCGGCCCTATTAAGAGTAATAGTGCATACTTTATTGTGAAATGTAGAAAGAATATAGCTCATAATTTAGTTTAATTGATGAGCTAAAAATGCAATTTATTTTTTTGAAAACGAAATTTTATAATTAGTTCCATTATTATCACTTGTTAATTTACAAGTACCATTTATCTGTTCTACTAATCCATCCAAAATATCCATCCCAATTGAATTTTTAGAAATTACTGATTTATTAAAACCATGCCCGTTATCTTTGATATTTAAAAAAACTTGGTTATTATTTTCTAACAGAG
>JAYSUQ010000224.1:0-29722 GCA_043718985.1 Bacteroidota bacterium
ATGTTTTTTTATGTCTTCGTAAACACAAATTTACATTATTAAAAAAGGATAACCTTTGGTTACCCTTTTTGTTGGAAAATTAGTCGGTTAGTAGTGTTATTTTTTATAAACCATTACATTAAACACAAAAGGTTGCATGCGTTTAATTTGTTCGCTACGCTTTAAGCCTCTTAATGTTGTTCGTTTTGAACCTAGTGTAATTTCTTTTTTTAACAGCTCTTTTTCAAAATCTTGTATGGTTTGTTTTATATAATTAGACTTTACGGCAAAGCCAGTGCCTTCGGCAGTAATTAATTTTCCTCTAATTACACCTACAACATTGCCTTGCTCATCTAACAAAGGGCCACCACTATTACCTGGGTTAATTGGTATTGAAATTTGATACATAGTTGTATCATTATTAAAACCAGTTGCCGAGCTTAATGCGCCTTCGCCATAAACTACATCTCTACGCGGATAACCTAATGTAAAAACATTATCACCTATTTCGGTTCCAAGTTCTTTAAACGAAAAAGGGAACTCATAGTTTTTTAATAAGCTATCGTTATCAATTTTATAAATAGCAATATCGAATTTTGGATTACTTAAAATTAATTTGGCCGATGCACGACCTAATATATTATTTGTAACAAAAACCGAATCGGCATTTTTTACCATATGAAAGCTTGTAATAAAATAGCCATTGTTGTTTATTGCAAAGCCAGTGCCCTCTATATTTGCTGGGGCGTAATTATTTTTAATGCGTTTAGATGCGCCCTCGGTAATGCCTTCAATAATGGCGTCTTGCGAGTATTTTAACTCGGTTACATCGCGTTTTAAATCAGTAATATCGTTGCTTTGTTGTTTTAATAAATAGCCCCCAGTGCTTAATACAGTAACGGTTCCTAATACGGCAAATACAGCTACCGATGCTGCAACCGCAAACGTACGACCATGTTTTTTAATAAACGTTTCTTCGGTTTTTATGGGTACGATTTTAGCATCTTTCCCAAACTCTTGCTTGTGAATGGTTGCTAAAATTTGTTTTAAGTGTGTGCGTTGTTCGTGTTCATTAATACCTTCAATTAAGGTTTTATGTTTATCAAACGCCAAAGCAAATTCTTCGTCGGTTTTTAGGCGTGTTTCAAATTCACTTTTATCATTTATTGATAAAGTACTAAATAAATAATTGTCAAATAATTCTGTTGCTCTCATCACTTTTATGTGTTATTAGTTTTCAAAAAAACTTCGCTTTAAGCGTTGTAAACATTTATATTTTTGCGTTTTTGCGTTATCTGAGTTAGTATATCCAAATTTTTCGGAAATTTTATCCATACTTAATTTATATATGTAAAAATCTTTTAAAATTGTTTTACAAGGTTCGCCTAACTCTTCTAAACTTGTATTCATTTTTTCAATATCACTATCTTTTTTTAAGTGTTCTGTAATTTCTTCGCTTACATCAACCACTTCTCCCTCCTCATCGTCTTTAAAATTAATAGTGCTGCTGTTTTTACGAATTTGTTTTAACCACAAGCGTTTTGCAATACTAAAAATATAGGTTTGTAATTGACAGTTTAACTCAAAGCTTTGCTTTTGAACGTTTTCGTACAATACAATAATTGTTTCTTGATAAATATCAGCCGCCGCTTCGCTATTACCGCTATTGTTTACAACATATTTAAGAACGAGGTTATAATACTTTTTGTATAAAGCCCGCAGTACCGCATCGTTATTATGCTTTAATCCCTCAATAAAATCAAGGTCGGTATACGTAACTTTAGCCATAAAGTATTTGTTTAGGTTAATACAATAAATTTAAAAAGGTAACCCAAAAATGGGCGTTTAAGTGGTAAAACTAGCAAATCGTCTAATTTTTGTTAAGGTAGTCTTTTGGGCTATTTTCCCATCAAGGTTTCAATTTCATCAATTTCCAACGGTATGTTTTTCATTAAATCATCATTACCTGTTGCGGTAATTAAAATATTGTTTTCTAAACGTATGCCTAAGCCTTCTTCTGGTATGTATATGCCAGGCTCGCAAGTAAATACATTGCCTGCAGCCATTGGTTCGTTAAAAAAACCGACATCGTGCACATCTAAACCCAAAAAGTGCGAAGTGCCGTGCATAAAATATTTTTTATATGCTGGCCAAGCTGGGTTTTGGTTTGTAACATCATCGGTTTTTAATAGTCCTAATTGCAATAACTCTTCAGTCATTAAATTGCCAACTAAGGCGTTATATTTTTCAAACGTATTGCCAACTATTAGTTGTTTTGTGGCCGCTTTCATTACTCGCAACACGGCGTTGTATACTTCTTTTTGGCGCGGTGTAAACTTTCCGTTAACTGGCACAGCGCGTGTCATATCGCTGGCGTAGTTGCCATATTCTGCTGCTACATCTAATAAAATTACTTCGCCATCTTTACAAGCTTTGTTATTATCTACATAATGTAAAACACATGCGCTTGCACCACTTGCTATAATTGGGCCATAGGCAAACCCGCGGCTTTTGTTACGCACAAATTCGTGTATTAGCTCGGCTTCAATTTCGTATTCCATAACACCTGGCTTTACAAAATTTAATAATCTACGAAATCCTTTTTCGGTTATGTTACAAGCTTCTTGTATTTGTACTATTTCTAAAGGGCTTTTAATGGCTCTAATGCGGTGCATTATTGGTGCCGATCGTTGTATGGTGTGTAGCGAAAATTGTTGTTTAATTTTTTTATTAAATCGCATTTCAGCGGTTTCCATATCTATCCAACGGCGGGAGTGCTCATTGCTATTTAAGTATATGTTTTCGGCCTGAAAAACAAATCCTTTTATGATTTTATCAAACTCGTGATGCCAATATATATGTTCAATTCCACTCGCATCTTTTGCTTGTTGCTTGGTTAGTTTTGCACCTTCCCACACGGCAATTAAATCGCTGGTTTCTTTTATAAATAATACCTCTTTAGTTTTACCATCTTTAACATCTGGAAATAACATTAAAATAACATCTTCTTGATCTATCCCCGTAAGGTGTAACAAATCGCTATTTTGCACAAAGCCAAATGAGCCATCGGCATTAGTTGGTAAAAAATCGTTACTAACAAATAATGCTAAAGAGTTTGGCTTTAAATGCTTGATAAAATTTACTCTATTTTGAATGTATAAATTTTTAGATATCGCGTTATATTTCATGTGTAGTTGTAGTTAGTTTCAGATTATAGATAATTCAGTGTAATAAAAAAAACTTAATTATAATAAGATTTCTGTGTTTTTAAAATTGATAAAAAACAAAATTTATTAAATAAAGTATATGATTTTATAACTGCAATGTTATTGGGGCAAACAGTATTTTAAAATGTAGCGTGTTGTTTTTAATCGTCGGTTGGCTCAGGAGCTTTTTTAAACGCCGCTTTTTTTGCTTTAACTTTTTTAGGCCACAACACATTAATTAATTCGTTGTGCACTGTTATCATCGATTCAGAAATGCCATTAATAACATCAACATCTTTATTTGAATTGTTTTTCCACGTTCGCTTTAATTCTTCAAACGTTCCATCCTCTCTCACAATATAACATTTAACCATTTTTTTGCCAACAATTTCGGCTTTGCCGCTATAACATGTTGCTTTAGCTCCAATACGCGATGTAACTATAACGTCGGTATAAACACCATCAGCAACATCGTCAGCGCCTCGTTCATCAAATTTAATCGACCATTTATTGTAGCAGTTTAATTCGCGTGCATCATCATCTTGAGCAATAATTGTTTTTGAAAACACTAGTATACAAAAAGAAAAAATTATTTTTTTTATCATTTTATTAAATTTTAGATTTATAAATATAACTGATAACAATTTCACATCCAAAAATAAATTTAAAGCAAAAACTACGCTAAAAATTTATTCAACAAAAATATTAAATATTATGTGTTCTTAAATAATAAAAAATAAAATGCTACAAAACATAGCATATCAGTGTGTGTTTTTGTTGTTGCTTTGTAAAAAATTATATTAATATGTTAGTTAAAACTTTTGGAAGCGCTGTGCATGGCATATCGGCAACTACAATTACAGTAGAGGTAAATGTTACACAGGGAATAAATTTTTATTTAGTAGGCTTGCCCGATAGTGCAGTTAAAGAAAGCCATCAAAGAATTGACGCCGCTTTAAAAAATAATGGATTTAAAATTCCTGGCAAACAAATAACTATTAATATGGCGCCAGCCGATATTAAAAAAGAAGGGTCGGCTTATGATTTGCCAATTGCCGTTGGAATTTTAGCCGCAAGCGAGCAAATTTTAAGTTCAGAGATTAGTAAATATTTAATTATGGGGGAACTTTCGCTAGATGGCGAAGTACGGCCAATAAAGGGTGCATTACCAATTGCTATTAAAGCAAAACAAGAAGGATTTAAAGGTATTATTTTGCCCGAGTGTAATGCTAAAGAGGCAGCTGTAGTTGATGGTTTAGAGGCTTATGGCGTGAATAATATTACGCAGGTAATTAATTTTTTTAATGAAAAAATTAAACTTGAACAAACAAAAATTAATGTTGATGCCGAGTTTTTAAATCAGTTAGATGAAATAGAATATGATTTTTCGGATGTTAAAGGGCAAGAAAACACCAAGCGTGCTTTGGAAATTGCAGCCGCTGGTGGACATAACCTTATTTTAATTGGCCCGCCAGGTGCTGGCAAAACAATGTTAAGTAAACGCATGAGTGCCATTTTACCTCCACTTACGTTAGATGAAGCGCTTGAAACTACTAAAATACACAGTGTTGCTGGCAAAACAACTAAAACTTTAGGACTAGTTACCACTCGACCATTTAGAAACCCGCACCACACTATAAGCGATGTTGCTTTAGTTGGCGGAGGGATGAATGCCCAGCCTGGCGAAATATCGTTGGCACATAACGGCGTGTTATTTTTAGATGAGTTACCTGAATTTAAACGCACTGTTTTAGAGGTTATGCGACAACCACTAGAGGATAGAATTGTAACCATATCTAGAGCCCGTTTTAGTGTAGAGTACCCGGCAAGTTTTATGCTTATTGCTAGTATGAACCCCTGCCCTTGTGGTTACTACAACCATCCCGAAAAAGAATGTGTTTGCGCTCCTGGAGTAGTGAAAAAATATTTAAACAAAATTTCGGGTCCATTGTTAGATAGAATTGACTTACATGTTGAGGTAACACCAGTGCCTTTTAGCGAATTAAGTAAAACCAAACAAAGCGAAAATAGTAAAAATATTAGGGCAAGAGTTATTTTAGCACGTAACCTACAAACATTTAGATATGCGGGCGTTGATGGTGTTTATTGCAATGCACAAATGCGAACAAAAGATTTACGTAACCATTGTAAGTTAGACGAAGCAAGTATGCAATTATTAAAAACAGCTATGGAACGTTTAGGATTATCGGCACGCGCCTACGATAGAATTTTAAAAGTTGGGCGCACAATTGCCGATTTGGATTCGAGTGAGGCTATTGAACAAAGCCACATTGCCGAAGCAATACAATACCGTAGTTTAGATAGAGAGGGCTGGGCTGGATAAAGATTTTTAATAATACAACTCATAGCCTGAATTTATTTTTTAGGTATGGTATAAGAAAACAATGCAATTGTTTAGTAAAATGCTATTCCGTTATTACGTCGTCTTTCCAATGTTTACTTTGCGCCCGCGATATTTTTAAACCGAGCATTAACTCGTGGGTACCTGTACTGTATTTTTTAATATTAGTGGTTGTAAAGTCGTATGAATAGCCTATCATTAAATAGTTTTTATACATAAAACCAACTAATGCTGTAAACGCATCGTTATGCCTATAACCACCGCCAAGCCAAATTTGTTCTTTATAAATTACCCTAATGCCTGCATCTATTTTAACTGGTACTGGTGCAACTATTTTAACCAAAGCCGATGGTTCAATTTTAAAGTCATCGCTAATGTTAAATTTATAGGCTCCATTAATTAAATAATGTGTTATAAGCGTGCCTTTACCTGTACTTTTTTCGTATAAATTTATTGGGCTTTGGTACAATTGAGGTGCACTTATACCAAAATATAATTTATCATTATGTACATAAATTCCAGCGCCAAAATCGGGTACTACCTTAGTTTGATATTGAGTTAACAAATTATCATCGCCACCATCGTGCAAAATTAGTTTGTGTCCATCAATTCCCCATTGTTGTATGCCTGCACTTATACCTAACGATATTTTAGTTTTTTTAGCAATTTTAATATGATAAGCATAAGCTAAACTTAAACCAACACGGCGAGTGGGACCTACAATATCTGTATAAATATGTGTTCCTAAGCCCATGTTTCGTTTTTTAAATGGTGCATGCAATGTTAGCATATAGGTGCGAGGGGCGTCGGTAATTCCAATCCATTGGTATCGGTTGTTTGATCGTACATCTGCAAACTCATCTTTACCTGCCACGGCGGGGTTAATAGCCATTTCGTTAAGCATGTATTGCGTGTACTGTGGCAATTGTTGTGCAACAAAATCATTTGCCAACAACACAATTAATATGATGTGTGTAAATTTTTTCATTGTTATCTAAATATTGTTAATGGGCCAGTATAAGGCTCGGGGTATTCGGGATGATTTAAATTAATAATGTAATAATATGTTCCAACCGGTAACTCTTTGTTTTTGTAAAGTCCATTCCAAGGTGTTGGGTATCCTTTCGAATAAAATAATTGTTCTCCCCAACGGTTATAAACCTCAACCTCATTATCTGGAAATAAATTTATATAATCTATCATCCACGTATCATTTTTACCATCTGCATTTGGCGAAAACCCGTTTGGAATAATTATTTTAGGATATATGTTTACAGTCATCGAATCAGAATTTGTACAGCCATTTGCATCTGTAATACTAACCGTATAAACAGTTGTTATTGTTGTTATAGCAACAGGATTAGATATAGATGCATCGCTTAATGTAAAACTTGGTAGCCAAGTAAATGATGTTGCGGCCGCACTTGTTGGGCTGCCGCCAACAGTAATTGTAGCACCTAATGGTATTGATACCGATGGTCCAGCATCTACAACGGGCAAGGTATTTGATGTAACATTTATCGAATCAACATCAATACACAAACCATTTGTTGCCACTAGTACATAAGTGTTTAAGCCAATGGTTGGGGTTGCTGTAGTTATTAAATTATTTGATATTGCAATTGGATTTGGCAAATTAAACCATTGATAGGTTACACCGCCTGTTGAGTTTGAACCATTTAATAACGCTGTACCATTTTGGCAAAAACTAGTGTCATTACCTGCAACAGCAATAACTACAACATTTGCATTTATTTGTAACGCTGTATCTTTGGCGCAACCATTCGCATCTGTTACCGTAAAGGTATATGGACCAAATAACACATTAGTTAAGTCTTCTGTTATTGCAACATTAGGAGTCCACGCAAAAGTGTTTGGAGGAGTTCCTCCGTTAATCGTCATATCTATTGCGCCATCGGCAACCGAACTACAACTTGCGTTTGTAATTGTTGCAGCAACAGTAATTTTAGATGGGTTAACTAATGTAAACGATTGTGTTGCCGAACAGCCTTTTGTATCGGTAACTAATACAGAATAAATGTTAGCGCATAAGCCTGAAAGTGTTGGGGAGTTTGACGCCACAGGATTCCATACATACGTAAACGCAGGGTTACCGTTAATTGGTAAAATATTTAAACTTCCATTGCAATCATTATTACATTTAGGGCTTATTGCAGTTGGCGCACTAAAAGCAATGGCTGGGTTTGTAGTTATTGAAAAATTACGAACAGTACTACAATTAGCTGCATCGGTAACTAAAACCGAATAATTACCTGCGCATACATTTGCAAGTTGTAAAGTAGCACTTGCTCCGTTAGACCAATTAACTGTATACGATGGGTTTCCTCCAGTTATACTTATATCAATTATACCATCACATTTTGTAATACACGATTCGTTTGTGATGGTTGATGTAACAATTGGTCCATTAATACTATTAATTGTATAAAATTCTGTTTTACTACATCCGCTCGCATCTGTAACAATTAATGTGTAAACACCTGGCGCTAAATTTACAACCAAAGTTCCAGTTCCTAAACTCGCTGGCATCCAATTGTAGTTGTAATTGTTTGTGCCGCCTGTTACCGTTACCTCTATTGAACCTGTATTAACACCACAGCCGGTTTGATGCACTTGTGAATTAACTGTTAATGTTGTTGCGGCATTAATACCAATAGTTGCAGTTCGCACACAGTTATTTGCATCAACCATATTGCAAGTATATGTACCCGAACATAAGTTAGATAGAGTTTGTGATGTTGGACCGTGTAGCCAGTTATATGTTACCGTTGGTTGCCCACCAATTGCTGTTAAGGTTGCGGTTCCGTTACATAAACCAACACAAGTTTCATCTGTTGTTAAAATTGTTTCGCCTGTAATTCCGCTTGAGCTATTAATAATAATGTTTGTGTTTGTAATACAATTATTGGCGTCTGTAATTAATAATCCATAAATACCTGCACACAAACCAGTGCCTGTTGTACCTGTTTGCGCAGCCGAAGTCCAATTAACATTATAGGTTGGTGTACCTCCGCTTAAATTTAATGTTGCTGTGCCATTACACATGCCACAACTTGGGTTATTTGTAGTTGGCGTAACACTTACCGAACTTGGTGATGTTATTGTGCCTGGCCATTTATTAAAACACCCATCTGTATCAGTAATTGTTATAGAGTAAGTTCCGTTAGGTTGGTTTGAAAGAACAGTGCCTATTGTGCCCAACGCATCGTTCCACAAAAAGGTGTAACCACCAGCACCACCACCAACATTAGTAGCCTCTAAACTTCCGTTTGATTGATTAAAACAATTGTTGTTAGTAAATGTAATAGCTGTTGTAATTGTAACAATGCTAGGTACATTAAAATTAGGTTGTATAAAACAGCCTTTATTATCTGTAATAGTAAGCGAATAATTTCCAGGGCAAATATTTGAAACGCTATTTGTAACTGATGGTACCGACGGCGACCATAAATATATAAACCCTCCGTTACCTCCATTAGCAGTAACGTTTATTGAGCCATTACAGTTTCCAAAACATTGAGCACTAACAATAGTATTTGTTTGAGTTAATGCAATTGGCTGTTTAACTGTAAACACAGTGTCTTTTGAACAACCGCCTGTATCAAAAACCGTTAACGTGTAGTTTGATGCGGGTAAGCCTGTAATCGAGTTAGTGGTCGTGGAACCAGTTGACCAACTATAGCTTAACGATCCGCTACCACCAATTGCAGTTGCGGTTATGGCTCCATTTAAATCTCCAAAGCAATTTGCATCAGTAACTGTTGCTGTTATTACAATAGCTGGCGGTCCTGTTAATGAGTAACTTGTTGTTGTGGCGCAGCTGTTCGCATCCAATACACTAAGTGTGTAATTACCTACACATAAGTTTATTGCTATTAAGGTTGTGTTTGTTGTTGGTGTCCACGAATAGGTAAATGGAAGTGTACCGCCAAATGGTAATGCCGTAATTGAACCATCACATATATTATTACACGATGGAAACTTAAATACTGGGGCGCTAAACAATAATGGATTAGGCTGTGTTAAACTAAACTGATTAACCGCTTTGCAGCCAGCAAAATCTGTAACAGTATAAGAATAAGCTCCAGCCAATAAACCTAAAACATCTTCGGTAACTGCACCGTTAGACCAGCTAGTTGTGTAATTTGGTGTTCCACCAGTTATTGTAATGTTTATTGCTCCATTGTTTAATCCTGCACAAGTTATATTAGATACCGTATTTGTTACTAGCGGGCTATTTATACTACTTATAGAAAACACATCTGATAACGAACAGCCATTACCATCTGTTACCGTTAACGAATAATTACCAGCACTAAGGCTTGTTAAACTTTGAGTGTTTGGTGCAACTGGTATCCATAAGTAATTATAAGTTGCTGTGCCACCTGTTGCAATAACATTAATTGAACCTGTGTTAGCCGTACAAGATGTTTGAGCAATTAATGGCGTTAACGTTAATGTTGTAGCGGTATTTATAGTTACCGATGCTGTTCTAATACATCCGTTTGCATCTTGCATATTGCAAAAATAAGTTCCTGCACACAATCCTGTTCGCACTTGAGTTGTTGCTCCATTATCTGTCCAACTATAGGTTACAACAGGTGCTCCACCAATTGCGGCAATTGATATTGTTCCATTGCAAACTCCAGCACAAGTCACATCTTTTTTGGTTATTACTTCGCCTGTTATGCCTGTTGAGTTATTTACAATAATGTTTGTATTTGTTAAGCATCCCTTACTATCAGTTACACTAACTGGATAGATGCCCGCAAATAAATTAGTTGGTGGCACAGGGCTTGTTAAAATAGTATAATTAGGCGTTCCACCAATTGCAACAACAGCGTATAATCCGTTGTTTAATCCGCAGCTTGGTTGTGTTACGGTTGGCGTTATGGTTAATTGTGTTGGTGCGGTTACCGTTGCTGGCAACTCATTAAAACAACCGTTAGCATCTGTTACTTTAACTGTATAACTGCTCGCACACAAATTAATAGCCTGTGCATTTGTTTGCGATGCTACATCGTTCCAAACAAATAAATATGGCGGTACACCACCTGCAATATTTGTAACTAAAGCTGAACCACTGCAGTCGTTAAAACAATTATTATTTACAACAAAAGTGTTTGCGGTTATACTTGTTAAACTTGCAACGCTATAGGTTGCTGTAAACATACAATTATTCGCATCAGTAATTGTTGCGCTTAAGGGCCCTGGACATAATCCAATTACTGTACCCGTTGCTACCGTTGTAGACCAAGAGTAGGTATAAACTCCATTGCCACCAGTTGGATTTAAAGCCACGCTACCATTGCAATTCCCAAAACAAGTAGCGCTGGTAATTATTTCATTATCATCTATAGGTTGGGGTTCTGTTACTGTTGTAGCTAAATATAATTTACAATCGTTTGCATCTTTAATTTCGGCAGTATATGTTCCTACGCATAAATTTAAAATAGGGTTTGGTAAATTAGGATTTACCCAACTTAACGTGTAGCCAGGTGTGCCGCCAATTGGATTAGAGATTGAAGCCGAACCGTTACATTGGCCAACACATGTAATACTGGTTGTAGTTATTGTAGCGCCGCTTGGTCCATCAGAATTACTTAATGGTATAAATACTGTTGATGAACAACCTAAAGCATCTGTAACAATTACCGTATAAACACCCGAAGCTAAACCTGTAACTACTGTATTAGTTGATGGTGTAACTGGAGGAGACCAATTATAGGTATAAGGCGCTAGGCCTCCAGTTACGTTTGATGCATTTATTGTACCATTACTAAATGTACATGTTGCTGGTATTACTGCAGGGTTAACGTTTAATGGCGTTGGGGCAGTTAAACTTATTGTTTGATTTGCAATACATCCATTACCATCAGTTATTTGTAAACTATAGCCTGTAGGGCATAAACCTGTAGCTGTTTGGTTTGTTTGCAAGGGTGAAGTCCAACTATAGGTTACAGTACCTACGTTGTTTATTGGGTTTGCCGTTGCAACACCATTACACGCACCACTACATGTTGGGTTCGTAAACGTAACATTTGCTAATAATGCTAATGGGTTATTTAATGTAACAATAGCTTGTCCTGTACATAAACTATCATCTGTTACTATTACCGTGTGGCTACCAGCACACAAACCAGTTGGGTTTGCAACTGTTTGCCCGCTTGTAATCCAACTATAATTATAATTAGGGTTTCCGCCACTTACTGTAGTAGTTATACTTCCGTTACAAATATTATTACATGTTGGGTCAATTGGTGTAGCGTTAATAACTAAAGGTAAGGGTTGTGTAACTGTAAATATTTTTGAGTTTATACACCCATTAGCATCGGTAACAACCGAACTATAGGTGCCAATACATAAATTAGTAATGCTAGCGCTAGGATTAAATGAATAAGGTGCTATGCCGCCCGAAGCTAGTGTTAGCGCCCCGCCATTACACATACCTGCACATGTTACATTTTTAATAGTAATAGTTGTGGTTAACGCCGTTGGTTCATCAATATTAATAGTTGTTGTTACCGAGCAAGCGTTGGCATCGGTTACTGTAACGGTATAAATACCTACACCTAAATTAATTATGGTATCTAATGTTGAGCCTACAAATGGAGGTAATGGAGCCCACGAATAAGTAAATGGCGCAGTACCACCAAATACGTTTACACCAACTGCACCTGTAAAACCTCCGTTACACAAAACATCTTGCTTATTAAACATTACAGTTACAGTACTGGGTTGTGTAATTGCAAAAGTTTGAGATGTTGGACAGTTATTTGCATCGGTTATATTTACAGTATAATTACCTGCACATAAACCAGCAGGATCTTGATTATTGCCACCAGTTGGGCTCCACGTATAGTTGTAGTTTGGTGTGCCGCCCAAAACCGTTAAATTAACTGAGCCGTTACAAATTGCATTACATTTTATAGTTGATGCAACACCTGTAATTGTATATTGAGGAGGTTCAACAATAGTTATGGTTTGATTTGTTGTGCAACCATTACCATCTAAAACTTGCGCATTATAATTGCCTGCACACAAACCATTAGTTGTTAAAATAGTATTTGTTATAGTTGGCAAAGGAGGCAAAGTAATGCTAATTGGCGCAACACCATTAGCGGTTATTGTAGTAGCTCCATTACATAATCCAAAACAAGTTATTGAAGTTGTTGCTACTGTTACTGTTGGGCCAGCAGGATCAATTAATGTAGTAGTAAATAATTGCTTACAACCGTTTGCATCGGTAATTGTGAATGTATAAACCCCATCGGGTAAATTATTTTGAGGACTTGAAGGCGATGTTGCATAAACTGGTGTTCCGCCACTAACGGTATAGGTAATGCTACCATCACTTGATACGCAAGTAGCAGGGTTATTTGTAGTAAACGATACTGTTAATGGCGTTGGCTCGGTAATATTAAACACTTGTTGTTGCTTGCACCCATTGGCATCTGTACCAATAACTGTGTAACTACCTACGCATAAATTAGCAATAGAGTTCCCCGTTGCCCCTGTTGACCAACTAAACGTAACCGTGCCTGTGCCACCAGTTGCATTTACAGTAGCCGACCCATTACAAGCAGCATTACAAGTAACAGATGTTGGTACAACCGTTAACACTATTGATGGTGGATTATTAAACGAAACCGTTTGAGTGTTTGAACACCCTTGACTATCAACTGCTTTAACAGTGTAGTTAATGCCAGCGCACAAATTAGTTGCCGTTTGTGTGGTTTGTGTTGGGGCAGTTGGCGACCAAGTAAACGTATAAGGTGTTGTGCCTCCCGATGCATTAGCTGTTGCAATACCAGAGCACGAATTATTACAAGCTAATGTATTACCATTTGCAGTTATTAATATTGTTACCGCTTGCAAAATAGTTACTGTTTTAGTTGCAACACAACCTTTATTATCGGTTACAAAAACCGTATGCCCGCCTACACATAAAGCAGTTGCCGTTTGTGTTGTTTGATTAGTAGTTGACCATGAATAAGTATAAGGCGCAGTACCACCTAACCCTTGCCCTGTTGCCGACCCAATACAAATATTGCAACTTGGCACAACATTATTTATAGTAGCTGTTAATACTGGTGGCTGTGTAACACTTGCCGCAGCCGATTTAACACAACCATTTGCATCGGTTACATTAACAATATAATTGCCTTGGCATAAGGCGCTGGGCGTTACTGCATTTGTATGCGATAACGATGATGACCAACCGTAGGTAAAAGGACTAGTGCCGCCAGTTGCAATAACAGATAACGATGCGTCGCACACGCCGCTGCAACTCATCGTACCATTAGTGGTTGCAAGTGTTATTGTTGGTGGCGCAACTAAAGTTGCAATTGTTTGGGTTGTACAACCTTTTGTATCTCTAACAAAAACAGTATAAACTCCTGCGCATAAATTCGAGTTTGTGGTACCACTTGCGCCGTTGCTCCATGTAACCGTATAGTTTGGGGTACCGCCAGCAATTACAGCAGTTACAATACCATTGCATTGCCCTGCACATTTAGGCTGTGTTACATTAACTGTTATTGTAATTGGTGGCGGTGCTGTTAAACTAGCATTTGCCGTTGCAGTACAGGTGTTAACATCTGTTACTGTAGCTGTAATTAATCCTGCACATAAATTATTAACTGTTAAACTATTTGTAATACCATTACTCCAGCTTACAGTATAAGTTGCTGTACCACCATTAATTACCGCCGACGCACTACCATTGCAAGCACCCGAACAGTTTAAAGTAGTGGTAGTTAATGCTAAGGTTAATAAATTAGGCTGAGTTATTGTTACCGTTTGTGTTTTTAAACAGCCCTGAGAATCAGTTAAACGAACTGTATAAGTGCCCGCGCATAAATTAATATAAGGTGGTGCTGCTACATTTGTGCCCGTTGTTGATACAAGCGAAATAACATAAGGACCAGTGCCTCCCGAAGGAGTTGCGCCAATAGAGCCTGAACACACACTGTTACACTTAATGTTTGCAAATGTTACATTTAAATTTATTGGTGGCGGTTCGGTAATTGTAAATGTTGTGTTTTTAGGGCAACTATTTATATCTTTAATTGTTAACGAATAATTACCTGCACACAAACCTGTAACACTTGCGGTTCCTTGTCCTGCTGGATTGCCAGGCAACCATGTGTAAGTATATGCCGAGCCAGTGCCTCCTGTAACGCTAGCCGTTGCTGTTCCATCGCAAACACCATTACACTTTAAGTCAGTTTTTGTAAGTGTTAACGATATTGGCAAGGGTTGGTTAATAGTAAATGTATTTAACGATACACAGCCTTTAGCATCAGTAACCGTTTGTGAATATACACCACTACACAACCCATTAGCAATCGTTAGTGTTGATGTTACAGGTACAATGGGGTTTGTACCTGTCCAAGTATACGAATAAATTGGCGAGCCACCAGTTGCCGTAACAGTTGCCGAGCCATTGCAAAAGCCATTACAATCTACATCTTTTGTTGTTATGCTTGATGTTAATAGTGGTGGCGAGTTAATTTGAAAAGTTACTTGTTTAACACATTGTTGCGCATCTTTAACATCAACCGTATAAGTACCACTACATAAATTTGTAATAACAGATGTGGTTGTTATTGCCCCTGGATTTAGTGTATATGTATACGGTGCTTTACCGCCAGTTGTAGTTAGTGTAGCGCTACCATTACAAATATTAAAACAAGTTAAGCTTTTAGTAACAATTGCAACAGCAATAATTGGCGGTTGCGTTATAGTTTTAGTGGTAGTTGCAGTACACGATTTCGTATCGGTAACCAATACCGTAAAAGTACCTGCACATAATGTGTTTACAAAAGTTGTTGTTGGGCTTGGTGCCGATGTTGGGCTCCAAGAATAAGTGTAGCCGCCGTTACCGCCCGATGCAGTAACCGATGCTGAGCCATTACAAACGCCAAAACAGGTAGCACTTGTTGTAATTGAAGATAATGTTAACGGGTTGGGTTGGGTTAAATTTTTCGTAAAACTTTCTTGACAACCATTAGCATTTGTTGTTGTTACATCATAAAAACCTGCGCATAAATTTTTTAATGTATCGGGTATGTTAATGCCAATGCCAGTATGCAAAGCTCCTGTACTATATTGTGCAGAAAGTGGTGCAGCTGTTGGTAAATTGGCTTCCAAAATAATCATGCCATCACATAAGCCAAAACAAGTTGGTTCAATAGTAGTGAAAATTAAATCAGATAACGGTGGGTCGGCAATAGATATTGTTGTAACTCCAATTTGATTTAAGGAGTTTCGAATATTAACTACATATTGGCTAGCACAACCACAAATGCCATTAAACGTATAGGTACCAGCAGCTACAGCTATTAATGTTACGCCAGGAGTTGCACATTTAGGTGGAATAGTAATTGTAAACGGCCCATTTGCACAGCTTGAAATATTTACAATTAAAACACCATCGCAAATTGCAGCGCATTTAGGTGTAGTTGCTGTAAGTGTAGGTGTGCAAGCAATTAATGGGTTTAATTTTAGTCCTTCAGTTTTATTAAAATCTGTTTGATTTTCAATTGGAGTTACCAAAAATGATGGGCTTAAAACAACAACCGATGCACTTTGTGCTTTTACAGTTTGATTGGCTTGTAAATTGGTGTTTAGTAAATTAACTATTCCATTACCAAAAAATAGTTTGTCGCAAATAATATACGTGTTTTTTAAAGTTAAATTACCGTTTAACGTTACTGATTTAAAGGTTTTTAATACACTTAGATTAACCTCGTAATTCGAATTTACAACAACATCATTATCTAAATTATTGTGAGAAAATTCATAAAATGCTTGCTGCGATGGGCTTAATATAATTTTACCATTATGCTTTATTTTAAAATAAGGGTTAAGCGCGAGGTTGCCGTTTAATGTTAAATTAACATTTGGCGAGCCAATTAAAGTGGTAATGTGGCGTTGGCTTAAACTGGTTATCGAGTTTACCTCAACATTGGTTAAAGCATGAACCGAAAAATCTTTTGCTCCCGATAAATTATCAAAAATTACGTGGGTATTTTTATTAGGTAGTAAATTTGAAGGTGCGCCTCCCGATTTTTGCGCCCAGTGTGTAGCATCGCTCCAATAACCCGACCCACCAACCCAATATACGGTTTGAGAGTTAACAACATAAGTTACAAATACAGAAACTATTAATAATAGCTTTTTAAACATAGATTATAATAATTCTTACGAATTTAAATTAGTTTAGATTAATAAATTTACAAAAAAATATCTAATATTAACATTGCAACGTTTGAAACCAATCTTTTACTGATTAAACACATTTAATAAGTTATTATGCAACAAAAAAATCCGTTAAATACTTGGCAAACTTTATCGTCGGAGTTAGTGTATGAATCGGCTTGGATAGCTGTAAACAAACATGCCGTCATAAATCCAGCAGGCAACCCTGCAACCTATAGTGTTGTTAACTTTAAAAACAAAGCAATTGGTGTTGTTCCGTTAAGTAACGATGGTTTTACGTGGCTTGTTGGCCAATGGCGCTATCCATTAAATGCCTATAGTTGGGAAATACCCGAAGGCGGTGGTCCATTAAACGAAGAGCCTATTGAAACTGCCAAGCGAGAATTAAAAGAAGAAACAGGAATTGTGGCACAACAATTTACCGAAATTATGCAACTGCATACTAGTAATTCGGCAACCGATGAACACGCTTTTGTTTTTATAGCAACAAATTTAAATTTTGAAACAGCAGAGCCTGAAGAGAGCGAGGATTTAACAGTTAAAAAAATTCATATTAAAGAAGCGTTTAAACTAGTGCTAAACGGTCAAATTACAGATGCAATTAGTGTTGCTGCAATTTATAAAGTAAATTACATGTTAGATAATAATTTAATCCAATTTTAATGTTGAGCTGCCAACAACAGCACCATCGCAACTCACTTCAATAATATAATTACCTGGCACTAATTCGCCTTGCCCTTCGCAATAAGTTACACCACTTATTTCGCTATTAGCATAATTTAATGTTACTTTTCCTGCAAAATACCCTGAAGATTTGTTGAATGTGAATTTATAATTATCATCATATCCTTTTGCCATCTCTTTGCCATCGGGAGTAACTATACGAACATAAACAGTTCTATCTCCAGCTTTTGCAATTTTGTTTTCGCCTAAAGTAAATGTAACTTTAATTTTTTGCGTGCGCGATGCTTTTGATGTTTCAACTTCTTTTGAGCCTCCACTTTTAAATTTAACTCCTTTTGAAACAACTGCGTTACAAGATATAATTGACCCTTTTTGAATAGTTGCCTGTAAATCTTCTTTCTCTTTATTTAAACCAGTTGTTTTTGTTTTTTCCGAATCTAATTCTTTTAACACATTGTCTTTTTCAACAATTAATGTTTTATTCATCGTTCCTAACGAATCTATTGTACGCACATAACCACGCATAATTTGGCGCAGCGTTTCCGATTCTTTTTTTAATTTAGAAATTACATACGCATCGCCTTTGTGTTTATCGGCATCTAAAATTAATTGCGCAATTTCGGCTTTTTTCGCTTCAATTTCGGCCTGCAATACTTTATCGTTAGTTTGTAACGATTCAAAATCTTTTTGTATTTGTAACAACTCTCCTTTCACATTATCGCGCTCAACAATAACTTGCTCTTTAACAACAATTTCGTTTGCCGCTTTGTTTTTTTCTTGATTATATAACCAAACAGTTACAATGTTTGTTATGCCTAATAAACCGATGATTATCCACAATAATCCCGATTTTTTTTTATTTTCGTTTTCAGTATTTTCTTCCATTTTATTGTTAATTATAAATCAAAGTTATCATTAAATAAAAAACCAACACGTTAAAGTTTTTCACTTTTGTATCTTAATATGTTATTGCTTAAATATAAAAGCAAACATAAAAATAATATCAACTCAAAATAGCTATAAGTTTAGCGACGTTATGTTTATTAAAAAATTACAAAATTCTAAATCGCATTTCAATATTTTTATCTTTCCAAATATCATCGGGGCTAATTAAACTGTTATGGTATTTAAATTCTAATTCGGCCTGTTTATAGCACTCTTGCACTAACTCCGAACAAATGTATTTTTTATCTTTTGTGCGCTTACCTATTTTAAACAAAATACGACCTGCAATTCTTACTATTTCCCAATTATCATAAGGCTTGGTTAGCAAATCTATTCCGTAACTAATAGCCTTATTAATTGCATTGTTGTTAATTGGAGTAATAGTTTTACCTACTGCAATTTGCCCTTTGTAGGGTTTATTTTTGCCATGATAATCTTTAATATATTTACTTAAGGGTGCTAAGCGAACACCATATAGCTTTTCACTTTCTAAAATTAATATTCTATCAAGCGCTTCGTCTTTATAAATGATGCCAACATGGCTCCACGTGCTTTTTGTAAATTTTTGAATTAACTTGCTAAACATATAATTGCCACTACAAAAAACAATGTCGCCAGTTTTTAATTCGGCGCGAATGGTTTGGTAATTTGTAACATTAATTTGTTTTAATTGCTTAGTTGTTATTGTTGCTGCCATTTTGCGTTTGTTCTTTTAATGCTTTAAACCAATTTACAAGTAATAATCGTTGCGCATCATTTAATTTTGCTTCACCATGCATCCAAGTATATGTTTGCATCGGCATTTCTTCTTCTTCAATCATTTCAACACACTCATCTAATTTATGGTTTTGTTTTTTTACCGAAAACGTTTGCCACTCACTAAAATTTAAATGGTGAGAGCCTTCGTTAATATGATGCTTTATCCACCACGATATGGGTGCAACACTAGTGTACCAAGGATAATTTGGTTGGTTAGAGTGACAGTCGTAACAAGCAATTTTTAATAAATGTGCTGCCTCAATATTTGGGTTTGTAACGCTAATAAAATCTTTTGTTGCATCAACAGGTTTTATTGTTTTATCAATAGTAAATAACTGAAGTATAAGTAATAAAAGCGCGACAAAAAGAACGCTTTTTTTTAGTGTAAAATGTTTTTTCATTTTTTAAATTTTTATAACAGTTTGTAAATATGCTTTAAATTTTGTTTAGTTATATTTACATTATAAAATAATAACTACATGATAAAATTTATCTCCACAACACTTTTACTAGCCTCTACACTTATGTCGTGTGCACAAACAAAAAAAACAAGCGCAAGTGGCTCGCCAATTACTGTGGCGTTTTATAACTGCGAAAATTTTTTTGATACAAAAAATGATCCTGATAAAGACGATGAAGAGTTTTTGCCCGAAGGCAATTATAAATGGGATGATAAAAAATACAATAATAAAATAAAAAAAGTAGCTCAAGTTTTAGATAGCACTGTTGCAGGCGATGGCTTGCCCGCACTAGCTGGTATGGTTGAGGTTGAGAATGTTGAAGTGCTAAACGATTTAATTTCAAAATCGCAATTTAATACAAAACCATATGGCGCTTTGTGCACCACTGGGCGCGATGGTAGAAGTATTGATGTGGGTTTAATTTACGATAAATCTGTTTTTACTTTACAAACATCGGAAGAGTTAAACGCAACTAACGAAAAGTTAGGCGATTATAAAACACGCAACATTTTATTTGCAACATTAAAAGCAATAAATAACGATGTAATATATGTGTTTGTTAACCATTGGCCTAGCCGACGAGATGGTGAAAAAGAAAGTGAACCTCGCCGTATTTATGCTGCCGAAGTTGTACGTAAAAAAATTGACGAGTTACAAAAAAAAGATAAAAGCGCTAAAATAATTGTAATGGGCGATTTAAACGACCATCCAGATAATGCGAGCATTCAAAATACATTACGCGCTAGTGATGCTCCAAAAGGAAAAGGCGATTTATTAAATGCGTTTCAAATATTAGATAAAAACAAACAAGGCACACATTATTTTGATAAGGAATGGCGAGTGCTTGATCATATTATTGTATCGCAAGGTTTTGTAGGTGCAAAAAAAGGGTATAAGTTTAATAAAGAAAATGCTTTTATAATGCGTAAAGATTTTGTATTATTTAAAAACAATAAAACTGGCGAAGAAAAACCAAACCGTACCTATGGTGCCGATTTTAAATATTATAACGGTTACAGCGATCACCTATCGGTTTATATAACCCTGCAAAGTAATTAAACTAAAAAAGCCTGTCTACTTTCGTAAACAGGCTTTTTTTTAAAATCTCAATTTTATTTTTGCTCAAACTTTTTATAATCAGCAGGCACTGTTAATTTAGATGCATCAATATCTGATTTGTTAATTTTAGAAACCTCTAATTTAGATATTAAACGGCTATCTGTAATTGTTTTTTCTTCAGATAATAATGGCATTGAGCCTTTTGGTAAATCTTTAATTTGATTGAAATAAATGCTTTGTTTATCTTTTCTGTTCCAAATTTTTACTAATGGGGCAAAAAATTCAAATTTTGATGTTGTAACCCAGTAAGTAATAATGGTATTTTCGTCGGTATTTTTAACAACATACTCAACACATTTTTGACCTTGTATTGTTTTTGAGCCAGCTCCTTTTGTTGATACACAGTTACCTTTAATTGTTGGTGCTGTTTCTGATTTGTGCTCGCCCCAAACTTTGCGCACAGGGTTAACAAATTTAATTTGCTTATTAGCAATATCAAAAACAAAACTACCTTCTACTTTTCCCGATTTACGGCCAATTTGATCTAACTTAACATCGTTACCTTTCACATAATAAATGTTTGTGGTGGTATCTTTGTTTGTTTCCATTTTAAATTCAATACTGCCTCCAAACGATTGAGCAATTGCAGCAGTTGTTAAAGAGATACTAGCGATTAAAAATTTTATTTTATTCATTTATTTTGTTTTAAATTTTACACTAAATTAATATTATTTTTAATATTATAAAAACTATGCCAAATAATAAACAAATAGGCGACGAGGGCGAACTTTTAGCTTTAAATTTTTTAATAAAAAATAAGTATAAAATACTTGCTAAAAACTGGCGTCACAAACATTTAGAAATTGATATTATTGCCTGTATTAATAACACTTTAGTAATAGTTGAGGTTAAATTACGCGAAGGCGATGCATACGGAAAACCTGAAGATTTTGTAACTAAAAGCAAGCAAAAAAATTTAATAAAAGCTGCCCATTATTATATTACCGAAAATAACATAAATTGGGAAACTCGTTTTGATATTATTGCTGTTTTAAAACAAAATGGCACTCATAATATAAATCATATTACCGATGCGTTTTATGCCACTTTATAATTTAGTAGCTAATTTATGTTGAATGCTTAAACCGCCTACGTTTAAATTATAATTTAACTTATTACTACTGCCGTTAACGTTTTTAGCACCTAAACTGTTTACATTTTTTAATGCATTACTTGCTAGTGCCCAAAAACTTGTTTTGGCAACGGTTGTTGTGCTTAAATCCTCGTCATCGGTCTCAATTATTACACTAACATGCTTGTTGTTTTTATTGCTTAGCTGCACAACATCACTTTTTTGCACATTACTATTAATCGAATCTGCATTATTTATTAATAAATTATTATTTATAGGATCATTAACATTTGCAATGGCAGGTAATTGTTGTTGGTTTATAATAATGGGCGCAACTGTTTTTAATTTTTTTAGTAAAGTTTTTTTTCTTGATTGATTGCTATTGGATTTATTTACTGAAAGCTTTTGTTCAATTTTTTTAATATGTTGTTGCATCGTATTTTTTTCATCAATTACTCTTGTTTTATTTTTAAGCGCGCTTAAATTATTGTTGGCAATAGTTTTTGTTGGACTAATGGCTGTGTTAAATGTTAAATTCCAAAATAACAACAAGCCAATTATAAAAACAATAAATGCTGCTACAGAATACTGCGGCAAACTAAAATTTAACCATATAATTTTCGATTTTCGTTTTAATTTATTTTTATGTGGGTAGTTAATTTGTAAATTAGGTTGGGCAATTGTGTGTTTATATTGGCTTAACTGCTTAGCCAAATCGGGGTTTAAGGCGCAATTTTTTTCGAGGGTTAGTTTTTCTTTTTCAGATAATTGGTTTTCGATGTAAGCAACTAGCTGTGTTTCAGAAACTAAATTAGATTCCGTTTTTTTTAGGCTATCTTTATCTAAAAATGGCGTTGTGTTGCACTCAAGTTTATTAAACGTTAAACTACTTAAACTCAAGTTTAACTGTGGATTAATTATTAAAAATACTTCTAACTCACTGCATAAAGATTCGCTTAAATTTCCGTCACAAAAATCAAGCAAAAATGCTTCGTAATTATTTAAGGTAATGTGTTGCATTATATTATAATTTCTAGTTTTACTAAATAATTTTTTAAAAAGGTTCGGGCTCTAAAAATATAAACCTTTACCTGGCTTTCGCTTAAATCGGTAATTTTACCAATTTCTGTATAATCATACCCTTCATAATCGCGCAGTAAAATAACTGTTTTTTGTATTTCGGGTAATTTATCAAGCGCGCTATTTAATATCGATTTAATATCGCTGTAATGAGTTTCGTGTTTTAATTTATGTTCAACCACATCATTAAAATCGCCCTGTTTTTTTGCTTTACGGGTATAATCTACTAATGTGTGGTGGGCAGCTGTAAATAAATACGATTTTGCATTAGGGCTTTCAATATCAGATACTTTGCGCCACACTTTTTCAAAGGTATCTTGTACAATATCCTTTGCAATATCCTCATCTTTTATATGCTTTAAAATAAAGCGATACAAGTTATCAGAATACAAATCAACACACGTATTAAATTCTAAAACAGTCACCGTTAATTAATTTAAATATAAGACGCTTAGTGGCTTATTAAAGTTACAGTTTAGTTGCAACAAAAACAAAACCCACTGATTATCAATAGGTTTTGTTTTTAAATTAAATGGTTAAATTGATTTTTAAACGAAAAAAATTATTCTTTTACAAATTTTTTTGTTGCCACCAACTTTTCTTTTTGTCGCAACTCAATAAAATAAATGCCGTTTTGCAATTGCTGAACGTTAATTGTAGTTTGTTGATTATTAAGCTTGTGTTGTAAAACAACTTGACCCAATGTATTTGTAATTGTAATATTGTGGGTTTCGTTTACCATTAATAATTTAATATTAATAATTTCGTTGGTTGGGTTAGGATATAAACTAAACGCCTCGTTTATTAAATTATTATTTGTTATTGCTGTAATGGTTGGATTTGGTAGCACCCTAATATACTGTTTGCTACTAATATCCCAATTACTACAACCAGTTGCATTTGTTGCTTTTAATTGAACTAAGTAAAAACTACCTGGGAAATAAAAAAAACCCGATATACCATTACCTAGAGTAGAGTCGGCTGTATAGGTATAAGTGTGTGTTGGGTTAATTTGTGTACTTGTATTACCATCGCCAAAATCCCATAAATAACTGGTAGCGCCAATACTATTATTACTAAAACTTACGGTAGCATTTGGCAATGTAACGGTTTTTAAATTTGATGTAAAACTAGCAATTGGTGCCAATTGTGTGGTTGGTTTATAAGGTGTATCAAACAACAACCTTTCGGCAATGGTAAAGGTATCGGTTGGTAAATTTTTGTTGTTATATAGTAACGATTGGTTGTGGCCAACACCTACCACCTCACGGTATTTCCAATTTAATGTGGCGCCATAATGTGGCGCATCTGTTAAGCCAAAATTATAAAATGTTTGTGCGCGTTGGTATCTGTTGCTACCTTGCGCCATGGCACTAGCATTATCACTTAAGTGTGCAGTATCGGCAGTGCCAATTAGCACGCCGTAATTTTCGTTATAGTATTGCTTTATATGCTCGGGGCATTTAAAAGTATAGTAAGTGTCGTTTTCGTCACAACTAGATGTAAAAGCCTCGTTAGCAGGGCTAAATATCAATCCACTTAGCCAAGGCATGGGCACACCATTAAAGGTATCTGTAGGAAACGTGTAGTAATATGGGTTTACAGATACAGCCATTTTTATGGGGATAGAATCGGGATATGCTTGCCTAATTAGCATATAACGGGTTACAAATTGCCCCCCCATCGAAAAGCCAATTAAATACACAGGCACATTTGTTCGGCTTTCTCGGTTTAAAACATATTGATAAATCTCTTTTAATAAATATACATCGGGGACCTTTACAACACAATGAAATTCATTTAAAGTGTCAATATAAGCAGACTCTGCGGCGTGTGATAATTGGTTATCAATACCAATAATTAAAGCCTGCCTTCTATCGGCAATGGCCATTAAATGGCTAATGGGCTCAAGCCCTGTGCCACCTGTGCCATGCAAGGCAATTAAAATTGGGCTTGTGGTTGGGTTGTAGGTTGTTGGCTTATAAAAATAAAAAGATCTACTGCCGCCATAAGCCCCCTGAGTGTAGTTAAAATTACCCTGGGTGCTGTATTGAGGAAAAATAGAATCTTTACTAATCCCAAACGGAATTACCGTTTGGGATATTAATGCACAATTAATAACAATTAAACTACTTATAAATAAAGCTGTTAGTTTCATTAATGGTGTATTATTAATTTAGTGTTAGTGCTTGTTTTATTGGCAATTACTTTAATTAAATAAATACCTTCATTCAGGTCTTTAGTATCTAAATTTATACTTTGCTCAATAGTTTGCATTGTTTTAATTAATTGCCCCGCAAAGTTATAAATTTCTATTGTAATTAGCTCGTTTAGTGTTTGCAAACCTTCTATACTAATATTGCACACATCGTTACTTGGGTTTGGCAATAATTGCACATTAAATTGTTCTATTACCTGCTCGTCATTTAAATTTTGCAAACGTGCAGCGCTATTTGTTTTGCAAAACCCCACACAATCGCCGTGCGCAATATGATTTGCTAGCGCATTTTGGCTAACCAATAAGCTGTTGCCATTATGGCAAATGGTTACTTTTTTGCCGTTATCACTTAAGCCAGTTTCTACCATAATAGTATCATTTAACTCTGCCGTGCAACCATTACGTGTAACGGTTAGGCGTATGTTTTTATAACCTACATTGTTATTAAAAGCTATATGTAAAGGGTTTTTAACAGTAGATGTGCTTGGCACACCATCTTCAAAATTCCACATAAAAGTAGCGTTATTAGGGGTAGTACCTGTGTAATTAAAATCATATAACAAACCCGTTTGTGAGCAACTGTGTTTGTAATTAAAATTTGCATCGGGCTCAGGCGTATCAAATAAGGTGTTTTTTGTTACATCTGTTAAAACCACTTCATTGCCATCAAAATAAATACCTGTTTGGTTTGTTATTACTGTGCCATCGGCTAAGCCCACTTTAGGTAAAATGCTAAATATTACAAAACCTTTTGCGCCATCGCCTGTGTTTTTGCCCGGCAACTCAAATCTAATAACTAAATGTTTTTGTAATAAAAATTAATTATTTGACATCCTAAAATAATACATTTATAAAAATATACTACAGGAAAAATTACACCAACTAAAAAATGAATGTTTAATCCCCCTTAAGAAACCAGTTTTACTTTTAACGATTGGCCTTTTTGTAACTTAGGTTTTTTACCCATATTGTTTAACTCAATTAAATCGTTTACAGGTATGCCTAATTTTTTACTAATACCATATAAGGTTTCGCCTTTTTGCACTTTATGGTATTGATACTTACCTTTTACTAAAGAGTTATCGGCCAATTTTTTAGGCTCAGTTTGTATGGCTACCTCTGCATTATTTGTAGTGTTAAGCGCTATGTTAGTTTGAGGTTCTTTTGGAGCATCGGTTTTTATGGCTTTAGCTGCGGGCTCTGTTACATTTTGTTTTATATAAACAATTAATTTTTTACCCGATTTTAAGCCTTTTTTTCCAATGTAGTTCCACGATTTTAAATCGGCCACCGTTACGCCATATTTTCGGGCAATGGTGCTAATTTTTTCGCCTTTACGAACAGTATGTGTTTTTTGAACTTCTTTTATAGATGCAACATCGTTGTTTTCGGAAGCTGTTATTTTTTGTGATTTAATTGCTGCATAAATTTCGGTTTCGTTTGATAAAAACGCGCCAATTTTTGCTTTGGGTAACGTTAGCATATTGCCCCCAGCAGGTATAACGCCTTTGCGGTATTGCGGGTTAAAATACAATACCTCGTCAAGTGGCACATCTAATGCTGATGATATTTGTTCAAACGTCATTTGTTCTTTAACAATTGCTGTATCAACCTCAAAATAAGTTTTGCGAGGTGTTGATGCGTAAATGTTATGCTCGGTTGGGTAACTCATTACATAATTTGCTGCAATAAATGCGGGCACATAAGCCTGAGTTTCGGTTGGCAAAAAAGGTCTTATTTCCCAATATGTTTTTTTGCCCCCACTGCGGCGAATTGCTTTACTAATTGTGCCAGGCCCTGCGTTATATGCTGCTAAAACCATTTGCCAATCGTGAAACATGCCATATAAACTTTGCAAATAACTAGCTGCCGCCTCAGTTGCTTTATAAACATCCGAGCGCTCATCAATATACGAATCAACATTTAAACCATACATTTTACCTGTTGGGTACATAAACTGCCACAAACCTGTTGCCCCGCATTTAGAGCGAGCAATTGGATTTAATGCCGACTCAACAACAGCTAAATGCTTTAATTCTAAAGGAATATTATGTTTATCAAACACTTCTTCAAACATTGGGTAATACAATTGCGATAAACCCATCATACGGCTTACTAACTCGCGCTTACGTACTGCATATAAATTAATAAACCCAAGCACATGCGGGTTAAAAACCAAATCAAAAGGCGATGTAGCATCTAATTTTGCTAAACGGCTCTCATAAACAAAATCCTCAAAGCGTGGCACACTATCGGCGGTGTATTTATATTTATTTGTTTTAGGATAAACTGGTTTAGCTAATGCTTTTTCCAAAATTTTTTGGTTGGCTAAGCTGTCCAACATTGCCGCCACTGGGTTATCGGTAACAGTAAGGTTGCTTTGAGCCGTAACAACGCCTGTAAATGCAACTAGTGTTATAAGCGCTAGTTGTATTGTTGGTTTTAGTTTAAATAGCATATGTGTTAATTTTATTAGTATAACGTAAAAAACAGTAAAAAGTTACAAATTACTGTAAACCACATTATTACAATAATAAAAAATAATTCATAAAAATAAAAGTTAAAGAATATTAATTTTTAACTTTACAATGTGAAAAACAAAGTAGAAGAGCAACCCAAAGAGTATTTTGAACGAAACACTCCATTTTCGATAATTTTATTAACTGTTGGTTTGGGGCTTTGCTGGCTATCCTACACAATTGTTATAACGCCAAACCCCTGGGGCTTAATGATTGCCGTGCCTGGAATTGTTTTTGTGTTACAAGCGGCTTGGTTGTTAATGAACCCTTACGCTTTATTGTTTGATGACAGAATACAAATTAAACAAAGTTTGATTTACGATAAAGATTTTTATTTTATTGATGCAAAAGCACTGCAAACAACAACAAATACAACTTGGCACTTTGTGTATAACGATGATGAGTTAGCCCCTATATCGTTAAAAGGTATGCGCCAATCGGAAAAAGAAAAATTTAAAGCCCGAATGATTGAAAAAATTAACGAAAGTTTAACCACAAGGGCTAATTAAATGAAAAGTAAAAAAACCATACTATTTCTTATTATTTTTTTTCCATCGGTGTTTTGGTTAGTGTTAGAGTTAAGTACTATTAATACCAAAAAAATGCCGCATTATGGCCCAAAACAACTTAATGGTAGCGATACTGTTTTTTATAAAACAGGCTCGGTATTTAAAACCACAACCAACCAACAAGTAGCTATTGATACCGTTACCGCGCCACTATACTTAGTTTGCTTTATTAAAAAAAGTTACAAAACTGATAACTACCGCTTGGCTGGCTTAGCCGAATATGCTCAATACAAACGCGAAAAAATTAAACACATTCCGTTTTATATTATTAGCGTTTGTGATAGTACGGGTTGTTTTGATGAATTTAAAAAACTAGCAATTGGCAACAACACTATTTATAATTTACATTGGAACAACGCATCGTTTGATAGCCTTAACAACTCCTATTTTAAACTAAAACCCTATTTTGTTGACTACAGTTTTTTTGTACTCGTTGATAAAAACCGAAACATACGTGGTTATTACGATGGGCGCTATGTTGCCGAAATTAAACGCCTTATTGACGAGTACCAACACCTACGCTTAAAAGAAGAAAAAAAAACATTACTTAACAAAAATAAAATTGAAGCGCATTAAATGAGTTTTAATAATTGATGCGTTTTTTTAACCTAAGTAATTTATATTACATTTGACTAAACAATTTAAAAAACCATTAACTATGAAAAAACAAATTATTGCAATTTGTGCAACATTAGCACTAGGGGCTATTAGCTGCAAAAAAGAGGGCGCTACCCCCCCCTACAACAGCAAGGGATAGAGCAAACTAAGCCAGATAATGCTGTGCAACAAAAAATATTTGATTTAAGCCCCGAGCAAACAACCGCTTATATTAAATTAATGAAAACAAAAGTGCTAAACCCAAAAAACAATAGCGCATTTAAAACTACCCAAACAACTGGGCAAACCACTAAAGATAGCGCCCTTTGGGTGTTAGAAGCAATGTTAAACTATGATTATGGTAGTGCTGGCAAAATTGAAACTAATGTTGACACATTCCATTATAGTATTACGATAAATAACAGTGTTACCTATGCTAATATTAATAGTGCTTACATGTTAATCGCAAATAAAATTAATAATTACTTGAGTATAAACATTAATGAAAGGGTAAAACTAATTGATATTTATGCTGCTGAAAACAATTCAATTTTAACTATAGAATCTGAAATTATTTATACATCTAATAATTTAGGTTTTAAAACCACAGGAGTTTGTGATCCGTTTACAACAGAAATAGCATCGCCAGGGTTAGGAACAAATCCAACATTAAATGGATTCAATTATCTAACAAATTGTAGCGGAAACCCCACATTAGATGGTAAAACTCTATTGAAAAACAAATTAAATGGCTGTCCATCGTATACAGTTTCTTGTCTTTTATTTAATAACGAATACTATTTAACTAATATGGCTATCCGATTATCACACATTGATTTGATTAATAAAAACAGGCTTATATAATTTCATTTTCATAGATAGGTTTATTTAATACCGCTTGTTTG
>JAYSUQ010000225.1:0-9248 GCA_043718985.1 Bacteroidota bacterium
AACCTCCTCATCCGTAGTGAGGTGCTCTATCCAGTTGAGCTACATAACCATTCCCAAAAATTTGGAATGCAAATATACATATTTTACTTAACTTGCAAAAAAAATAATTGTTTTTATGCAAAAGTTAATCGAATCAATTTGGGATAATCGTGAATTATTAAAACAACCCGAAAACCAAACCGTAATTAGAGAAATTATTGAACGCTTGAATAACGGGCTGTTACGTGTTGCCGAACCTAAAAGCGATGGAACATGGCAGGTAAATGATTGGGTAAAAAAGGCTGTAATTATGTATTTTCCTATTCAACAAATGCAAACCATGGAGCTGCATCCGTTTGAATATCATGATAAAATGAAATTAAAAACCAACTTTGCAAAAGCTGGCGTTAGAACTGTGCCAGGTTCCATTGCCCGTTATGGAAGTTACATAAGTAAAGGCGTTATTATGATGCCAAGTTTTGTAAATATAGGCGCGTTTGTAGATGAAGGTACTATGGTAGATACTTGGGCAACAGTTGGTAGTTGCGCTCAAATTGGCAAAAACGTTCATTTAAGCGGTGGCGTTGGTATTGGTGGCGTTTTAGAACCTGTGCAAGCTGCGCCTGTAATTATTGAAGACGATTGTTTTATTGGTTCGCGTTGCATTGTTGTAGAGGGAGTGCACGTAGCTAAAGAAGCAGTGTTGGGCGCTAATGTTTGTTTAACCATGAGTACTAAAATTATTGATGTAACAGGTGCAACTCCTATTGAAACAAAAGGTTATGTGCCAGAGCGCAGTGTTGTAATACCTGGCTCATACACCAAACAATTTGCTGCTGGAGAATACCAAGTGCCTTGCGCTTTAATTATTGGCAAGCGTAAGGCAAGTACTGATTTAAAAACATCGTTAAACGATGCGTTGCGCGAACATAACGTTGCGGTTTAATTAAAAATTATTCAAGTTATGAAAATTGCATTCGACGCAAAAAGAGCTTTTTTAAACTCAAGTGGGTTAGGAAATTATGCGCGAACAATTATTAAATCACTTATAAAAAATAACTCATCGCAATTATTTTTATATACAACACAAGTTAAGCAAAACGAATTTTACTTAGAAATAAATAATGAAGAGAACGTTACTTTAAATTTACCAAAAACAAGTATCTCCAAAATACTTAAAAACTATTGGCGCCAGTTTTTAATTACATCTAATTTAAATAAAAACAATATTGATGTTTACCACGGGCTAAGTAACGAACTACCTTTAAACATTAAATATTTTAAAGGAAAAAAAATTGTAACCATTCACGATTTAATTTTTTTAAGAATACCTGAATATTATAATTTTTTTGATAAACTAATTTACACCTACAAATTTAAATTAGCATGCAAAAATGCCGATGTTATAATTGCAATAAGTAACGAAACTAAAAAAGACATCATAACTTATTTTAATATTGACGAAGATAAAATTAAAGTAATATATCAAAGTTGCGACGATGCATTTTACAAAACATACTCCGAAAATGAAAAACTTGAGGTAAGTACATTACATAATTTACCTAACAATTATTTATTATATGTTGGTACAATTGAGAAACGAAAAAATTTATTAACTATTATTAAAGCATTAAAACAAATTAAAGATATACCCTTAGTAGTAATTGGTAAGCAAACAAATTATTTTAACGAAGTAAACAATTACATTGTAGCAAACAATTTACAAAACCGTGTTATGTTTTTAACTAATGTTACCAATCATCAGTTACCAATCATTTATCAAAATGCGTGTATTTTTATTTACCCATCATTAATTGAAGGGTTTGGTATACCAATAATTGAAGCATTGGTTAGCAAAACACCTGTAATTACAAATACCGAAGGTTGCTTTAGAGAGGCTGGAGGGCCAAACACCGTTTATATAAATGCCTATGATGACAAAGAAATGGCGCAAAAAATAAATGAATTGTTAGCTAATGTTGCGCTAAGAAATGATATTACAGAAAAAGGTTTTTTGTACGCGCAAAAATTTAATAAACAGACTATTGCCAGCCAATTAATGATATTATATAACAGTTAAATTTTTTTATAAACTGATTGTAAAAAACATACTCGTCATACAAACCGCTAATACATTAGATGTAATTATGGCTTCGAGTGTTTTAGAAAAACTAAATACTTTTTACCCACAATCAAAAATTAGTATATTGGTAAGCTACCCTAACGAATGCTTATTTAAAGAGCATCCGTTTTTACATAAAGTGTTAGTTTTAAATAACAATACAACTAAATTAAATAACACATTTACACTTTTAAGAAAAATACGATTATCAAAATTTGATACCGTTATTAATTTGAGCTACGATGCTATTTCTGGCTTTTTAACGGTACTGTCAAAAGCAAATTACTTATCAGGTTTTGATAAAAATCCGTTTTCGTTTTTATACAATTCAAAAATAAAACATAGCGTTATAGATGGTAATCATCAAACAAAACGCCTTAACGATTTAATAGAACAACTTACAGATAATGAAATTTGCAAACCAAAACTATACCCAAGTTTTAAGCATTTTTTAAAAATTGAAAGTTACATACAAACTCCATTTATTATTATTGTGCCACATGCCGAGTTTTTTACAAAACAATTGCCAACCTATAAGTGGATTGAATTATGTGATCGTATTAATAAAGAAATTACTATTTATTTAATTGGAGATGCAACAGATGATGAACAGTGTGGCCAAATAAAAACTCAAAGCCTTCATCCACAAATAATAAATTTAACTTGTACATTTAATTTATTAGAAATTGCTGAGTTAATGAAATATGCAAAAAATAATTATGTAAACGATTCGTTTTATTTACAACTCGCATCATCAGTTAATGCACCAACAACTGCATTTTATTGCTCAACTATTCCTGCTTATGGTTTTTATTCGTTATCATATAACTCAACAATAATTCAGATTAATGAAAATTTAAGTTGCCGTTCGTGCGGCTTAAATGGCTATAACGTTTGCCCTAAGCAACATTTTAAATGTGGGAATGATATAAAAATAACTACGGTAGATTTTACTTCTGTTTAAGTATTCTGTTTCGTAGTTTCATAAATGGTTTTTCTATTGTTACATGTAATAAAAATGAAAAAGTTACACAAGTAGATATACAAATTAATAGCATCAAATTATGTTCAATTTTTAAATCGCTTAATAGTTGATGCGTAATATGAATTACGGCTTTGTGTATAAGATAAATGGCATACGAAAGTGTGGCAATAAACGTTGTTACTTTTGATTTCCATTTGTACAAAAAACTTGTTTGACTTATTGCTCCAACAACCATAAATCCATAACCAAATGCAATAAATGGAAAGCCAAAAACTGAAGCATTAAAAATCATCTGATCTTCACACAAAAAATAAGCACTTGTTAATACCATTAAACTTAATACAATAAATAGGTTTCCGTATTGTGATAACTTTTCCCAAAATACTGGATAAAATTGATAAATACCAGCAATAGAAACACCTACTAAAAGCCCGTCTAAACGATTAAAAGTTGGATAATAAATATACTTATACCAATACAACCAGCTATTTTCATTTTCTATTTTTGGAAGATATAAATTATTAAAACTGTGAATTCTAATTACAAACCCAAATAAGAACAAAACGATAACTAACCAATATGATTTTTTTAAAAGTTTTGTAGTTTGTAATAAAATCAAAATTATTGGTAATAATAAATAAAAATGTTCTTCAACACAAAGTGACCAACAGTGTGAAAATGTGCCAAAATCTTTTAGGTTTAAAGCCAAGTTTTGTGTAAAAGTTAAAAATTTCCACAATGGTGGTAAACTTTCTTTTTCACGAAAAAAAGGTAGAGAAAAATAAAGTGCAACGGTAACCAAAAATAATGGAATAATTCTAAAAAATCGTTTTAAAAAAAAACGCCTGTATGAAATATTTTGTCCTTGTTTAATTTGAGTAAATAATTGTAACGAAATTAAAAATCCACTTAATACAAAAAACAAATCAACACCCGTCCAACCAAAACTTCCCACATTAGGTAGCCATTCGGGCTTTCCACTACTTAAAATATAATAATGAAAAAGAAACACGAACAGTATTGCAAATGCCCGTAAATGGTCAAGACCATAAAATTTTTGTTGGGTACCTACTTCCATTTAATCTTGTTAATTTACACTGTTTAATAATAAACATTTTGGCAAGTGTTTTTAATTCAAAAAATGACCTTCTGTTCAGTCACTTCCAACAATAAAACATTCGTTATAATTTAAAATTTCTCCTAACAAACTAATTTAATTCATAAGTTAAACTACCAATTTTATCAAGCTCATTCATAAGCTCGGTACTGATAGCTATTTTTTTTGATTTCGAAAATAATTTAACGCTTAAGTTTTCAATTGCATCTTCAACAAAAAACTCAACACTACATTTGCCTTGCGAGGCGTTAAATATTTTTTCGATGTTTGTTATTAAATCTTCGGTAACGGCATTTACATCTAATTTTAATTTCATTGTCGAAAAAATATTTTCTTTTACGTTTTCGAGCAATTCAATTTTTTGAATTTTAACTTCTAAGCTACCAGGTTGGCCATAACGTTCTTGTATTTTAGCTTTTACAAATACAAACAAACCTTGCACCATAAACTTATTGTATTCAACAAAATCTTTTCCAAACAACATAAGTTCAACCGAGCCGTTATAGTCTTCAACAATTAATTTACCAAAGGCATTACCAGTTTTACTAGTACGTTGTTCTGACCCCGAAATAATACCACCAAAGGTTACATCTTTTCCTTTAAATGGCTCGAGTCCAGCTTTAAGTTGGGCGCAATTTGCATTGCATTTATGGTTTAATATTAATTTGTAAGGATCGAGCGGATGCCCACTAATAAAAAATCCTACTACTTCTCTTTCTCTTGCCAACTCTTCTAACTTATTCCAAGCTTCAATTTTAGTTGGTAATTGTGGTTCGGTAATTTCAACCTCATCATCGCCACCAAACAAACTTGCTTGCGATGTATCGTTACCCAAACTCATTTGATTACTATACTTAATCATACGATCGGTTAAGGTAATACCATCAACATCGGGCATAAAAAACATAGCTCGGTGTATGTTTGCAAAACTATCAAACCCGCCTGCAAGGGCTAATCCTTCGAGCGATTTTTTATTTACGCTTTTATTTTCTAATCGTTTAGCTAAATCAAATACAGAGGTATAGTTTCCATTTGTATTTCTTTCAATTATAATATTTTCAACAGTATTTTCGCCAACGCCTTTAATACTAGCCATTCCAAATCTAATATCTGTACCGCCTGGTATTACTGCAAATTTTGCAAAGCCTTCGTTAATATCTGGGCCCAAAACTTTTAATCCCATTCGTTTGCACTCTTCCATTAAAAATGAAATAGATTCGATGCTACTTGCATGGTTTAAAACAGAGGCCATAAACTCTGATGGGTAATGTGCTTTAATGTATGCCGTTTGAAAGGCCACATAAGCATAACAAGTAGAGTGCGATTTATTAAAGGCGTAACTAGCAAAGGCTTCCCAATCTTTCCAAACTTTTTCGGCAACAGTTGTATCGTGGTTATTTGATTTGCAATTATCAATAAACTTACCTTTCATTTTATCAAGTGTTGCTCTGTCTTTTTTACCCATTGCTTTTCGCAATGTATCAGCATCACCTTTGGTAAAATTGGCAAGCTTTTGTGACAAACGCATTACCTGTTCTTGATAAACAGTAATGCCATAGGTTTCGCCTAAAAATTCGTCCATTCCTTCTAAATCAAAAGTAATGGGTTCGCGCCCATGTTTACGGTTAATGTAATTTGGAATGTAGGCAATTGGCCCTGGTCTATACAAGGCATTCATTGCAATTAAATCGTTAAATGTATCGGGTTTTAATTCTTTTAACGATTTTTGCATACCTGCACTTTCATATTGAAATACTGCATTGGTTTCGCCACGCTGAAATAACTCGTAAGTTAATTTATCATCCAATGGTATGGCATCAATATCTATATCAATGTTATGATTTTGTTTTATGTATTTTAAAGCGTCTTTAATAATGGTTAATGTTCGTAATCCTAAAAAATCCATTTTTAATAAGCCAGCACTTTCGGCAACCGAGTTATCAAATTGAGTTACCAACATTTCACTATCTTTTGCTTTGGTAACAGGCACAAACTTTACCATATCGTCGGGCGTAATAATAATACCACAGGCGTGTATGCCAATGTTACGCAAGCAACCCTCTAACTCATAAGCTTGTTTTAAAACCAATGCTTCGGCGCCATTACCTTCGGCCAACTTTCTAAAATTATGCGATTGCTCAACAACTTCACGTTTATCTTTAATGCCATCTAAATACTTTTGATCAATTCCTCCTGGTTTTAATAATTTTTTGAGTTTGGCATCTAAACTATCAGGAAAAGCTTTTGATAATTTATTAGAATCCTCTAATGGTAAATCTAAAGCGCGAGCGGTATCTTTAATGGCAGATTTGCCGCCCATTGTGCCATAGGTAATAATTTGTGCTACTTGATTGGCACCATATTTATTAATTACATAATCAATAACTAAACCACGGCCTTCATCATCAAAATCTATATCAATATCGGGCATGCTTACACGATCTGGATTTAAAAATCGTTCAAATAGTAAATCAAATTTAATAGGGTCAACGTTTGTAATCCATAAACAATAGGCAATAGCTGAACCAGCTGCCGAACCACGCCCAGGGCCAACAGAAACGCCCATTTTGCGAGCTTCGGCAATAAAATCGGCAACAATTAAAAAGTAACCAGGGTAACCCATTCGCTCAATGGTTGCTAACTCAAAGCTAATGCGTTCTTTAATTTCATCGCTCATATTTGGGTATCGCTTGTGAGCGCCATCCCAAGTTAAATGACTCATATAAATAAACTGCTCGGCAATAATTCGCATTTCATCTTTTTGAATATCGATTGCCTGCGATGTTAAATTTTTAGCTAACCACTCTTTCTCTTTTAAAGTAATGATGCGTATTTGAGAGTCATCTATTTCATCTTTATTTACTTGTATAAATTCTTGAGCAATTTCAAATTTTGGCAATAAAATATCTCTACCTAATTTAAATTGTTCTATTTTATTTACAATGTCGTTTGTTGCTTCAATTGCTTCGGGCAAATCGGCAAACAAGGCAATCATTTCGTTGGGCGATTTAAAATAAAATTCTTTGTTTTCTAAACCGTATCGCATATCCTTGCCACGGCCTACTGGCGTTGCTTTTTTTGCGTTATCTTTTACGCATAATAAAATATCGTGCGAGTCAAATCCATTTCTATCTAAATAATAATTTGTGTTTGCGGCAAAATAAGTTACGTTGTATTTTTTGGCAAAACCAATAAGTGTTTCGTTTACAATATCTTCATCTGGTAAGCCCAATCGGTTTAACTCTACGTAAAAATCATCTCCAAATAACTGGTGGTAATACACAAATGCTTCTTCGGCTTTTGCAGCACCGTTATTAATTATTAAAGATGGTATTTCGCTACTCATTGAGCCCGTTGTGGCAATTAAGCCTTGGTTGTATTGTTCCAATAAAACCTTATCAATACGTGGCACATAATACGCTCCATCAATTAATCCAACCGAACTAAGTTTAGATAAATTTTGATAGCCTATTTTATTTTTAGCTAAAAGTACTTGTGTGTAGCCATTATCTTTTTGAGTTTTATCTTTATGGTTTTTACAAACAAATAATTCGCATCCAATAATGCATTTTAATTCGTTTTTTTTGTCCCCACTTTTTTCGCCTTTTTCAATTAATTCGTTGTTGGCTTTAGTTGCTTTATTTTGCTTATCAATTGCTTGCCAAAACTGAAATGCACCATACATATTGCCATGATCGGTTAATGCAACTGCTGGCATATTATACTCAACTGCTTTTTTTATTAAATCACCAACATCGCTAGTGCATTGCAAAACCGAAAATTGTGTATGATTATGTAAATGAGAAAACTTGAGATTTGAATTTTGACTTGGTATATTTAATGTGTTTGATTTTTCAGGCTTAGCGTCTGTTGTTTTTGCTTTACGTTCTTTCCAATTTTGCTCGTGTTTATAAAGTTCGGTTAAATTAGGTGCAACGTAATTAATGGTTTGTAAATCGGTAACCTCGGCAACTTTAGTAATACCGCGTTTAATAATTTCAAAAAAAACTTTGCCTGTAGCTAAAACATCAAATGCTGCATTATGCGCTTCATCAAAAGTGTTGTTAAATAATTTTGTATATAGCTCGGTTAAAGTTGGCCATTTAAATTTGCCACCACGCCCACCTGGCAGTGCGCAAAACTCAGTAGTAGCATCGTTTTTTGTGTCAATAAACGGCTTAAGCGCTAATACGTTTTCTAAGCCACAACGCAATAACTCGGCGCCAATAATATTATTATCAAACTCAATGTTATGGCCGCATAAATAAGTTGTTTGCTTTACTACATCAACAAATTGTTGTAAAACAGTTTTTAAATTTTGCCCCTCTTCATTAGCACGTTCGGTAGTAATGCCGTGTATTTTAATTGTTTCGGCGGGTATAAAATAACCTTCGGGTTTAATAATAATTGAGTTACTATTTATTAAATTACCTTGTGCATCGTGCAACTGCCAAGCAATTTGAACCATACGTGGCCAATTATCAAAATCGGTTAATGGTGCATTGTAGTTACGTGGTAAGCCAGTTGTTTCGGTATCAAATATTAAAAACATTTATTTTAGTTATAAGTGTTGAGTTATGAATTTAAAGTAAACCTTATTTGGTTAAGGCATTTTTAATTTGAACTAATTCATTTTTAATATCAATGAGTAGTTGGTTTTCATTTGTAACGCTTTGTGAGTTAGCGTTAATTTTAAGGTTAATAATTATTTCGCGTTGGTTTAGTATTTCGGTTTTAAATTTTCCGGCATCAATAATACCAAGCATACTCATTAAATTTTGATTGTGCGCGCCACCGCCACCTGCTGTTTCAATTTTAATAATTGTTAATCCAAAATAACGTAGTATGGGGCCCCCAATAAAACTAAGGTCTTGTATGTTTTCTAACGGAATTGTTTTTTCGATATGTAAGATTAAGCCTTTACTAAATTTTAAATTTTTGTTTGTTATTTGGCAACTTAATGTTTTAAAATATTTAGCGCTAATTAATTGTCCTAAACCTAGTATCCAAAACGGAATTAATAGAATACCAATTACACTTGTAAT
>JAYSUQ010000226.1:0-3276 GCA_043718985.1 Bacteroidota bacterium
GTTCCATTTACCGATTCTTGCAATTTATAAGTACCACTCCAGGCACCGCCTGTGTTGTATCCTTTTGCATAGTAACTCACCGTACCAATTACATCGGCCGAATTAAACTGAATGTATTCGTTTAATAAATCAAACTTACCCGAAATACCTGCTTGGCCCGAACCATAAGTAAACGTACCACTAATATTTGTACTCCAGCCAGTTGTGCAGGGCGAAAAACTTGATGCCGAAATAAAGTTTTCGAAATTGTAGCCTGTGGGTAAGGCGCATTGCGCATTAACACCCATTGTAAGTGCTAATGCTGATACTAATGAATAGATTTTTTTCATTTTATGTTATTGTTTAATTGCTTTTATATATAAATCGGTACTATCTGTTCGGGTTAATGTTAATAAATTTGTATTGTAACCTATTATTTTAAAACGTTTACGCCACAAATTAAGTGTAACTTTATTTTGAGCTCCACTGCTTGTATGATTTAAATATTTTATTACACTTATAATTTCTAAATCATCTCCTTTTAATTGATACTGAAATGTATCTTGCCAATCTACTTTACTTGTATCTGCATAATCTATCAAATATGCTCCTTTATAAATTGAGGTATATGCTTTATTTGGTTTTTTAATAGGAAAAAATTCAAATGTATGAGTCTCTGAACTAAAATCTGATTTAGTATAACCTCCTGCGCGATTATATAAAATTATGTTCCATTTTGTACCTGATAATTGTTTCGCAATTTTATTTTCTTTTTTACAGCTAAAAAAAGAAATTAAAATTAAGGTTAGTATAATTAATATATGTTTCATTATATAAATATTTAAAAAGTTGCAACTAAACTAATAAGCCATCTACGCCCCATACCAACATTTACAGTTGCCGAACTTGCATTATAAGCCCCCGTTCCGCCTTGCAATCTTAAATCTTGTTTAGAATAATTGTTATTTTGTGCATCGGTAATATAAAATGCATTTAAGGCATTTAAAACTGTAAATCGAGGATCTAATTTAATTTTACCTAAATTAAATGAATATCCAATATTTACATCTAAATTATAATAATCTGGCAATTTCCAGGTTTGACGGCCTATGTTATTTAAAACATTTTGAGTAGCTACAGGAACGGTAGTTTGTGTAGGTGAAATAGAATAAGTATAATCTGCAAAATTCAAATTCGCATAATTTTTTCCAAAATAATTTAATTGAGGTTTTATGTATAATTTTTTTATTGGTTCAACCCTAATACCCAAACCAGCTGTTATTTGTGCTGCATCGGCTACTTTAGTTCCCGATGGGTCAATTGTATTTTCTTGTATTGAATTTCCAGATTCGTCTTCTGATGATGCATATGCTTTTGATATCCACTCCCAATCGGCCACACTAGCCATTGCCTCAATAGTAACTATTTTATTTATTTTATAAACCGCATCCATTTCAATGCCTTGGTGTCTAGCCGTCATTCCTGCTGCTGTTGTATTATAAAATACGCCGGCATCATTTGGTATAGAAGTAGATGTTGGTCTGTTTTTCCAAATTGTATAATAACCATTTATATTTGCAGAAAATAATTGGCTTGAATAGGAGTAACCTAATTCTATCGATTTAATTGCTTCATTATCTACATGTGCAAATTCTTTATTATCAGTGCCATTAAATACAAATGTTATAAATGGTGCTCGGTTTAAATAACCAATATTCATAAATACATTCATGTGCTCGGTTAAATTATAATTAGCTCCAGCTTTTGCTGTATATCCAACTAATCGTTTCCATTTAGTTTGATTTGGGTGTACTCCATCAGAAAAACGATTGTAAGCAACACCTTCATAAATCAAATCTTTTTCTGGTTGATTTAATGATGTTGGAAAAGGGGTGGTGCCATAATAATTTATTTCGAGTAAACTATCGCCAACTAATAATTGTTTTGCTAAAAAATGATTTACTTGTTTATACCAACTTACTGCGGAACTTAAGTTAACAAATGCACTTAATTTTTCGTTTTTAAATTCGAGCATTGCAAAGCTTCCAGCCCAACGTACATATCTTTCAATATTTTGGCCATATTTATCGCCTTTTTGTAAATTTTTTAAGGCTGCGTTTTTATTTATTGTACCTAAAGCAGAATTGTTAAAGGTAATGGCATTGCCTCCCAATAAATCTCCAACTTTACTATAAACAAATCCTTTATACAATCGGCCATCTAAACCGCCCGAAAAATTTAAGGTATTATTTATTTTATAATTAACTGTAGCCAATCCACCATACCAATTATGATCATTATGATCTTCGCGAATCCAATTTTTAGAAAACAAAAGTCCATTTGAGCCAGTGCTTGCTGTGTATTTTGTATTTTGTTCATAAAATCTTTGTAAATCTAACCTTCCATTTCCTGGTTCGTAATATACTGCACCATCACCATCTAAACGGGTACCATAACCTCTGCCATAAGATGCATAGGCTACTAGTGATATATTAAATTTTTCGTTAATAGAAATAAAATCTTTAATAGAAAAAACAGGCTTATGAAAATGATTTATACTGGTATTTATAATTTTTGGGCTTGTTTCACCTTCTTGAGTTCTAGTTAAAAAATTCCAACTTGGGTTAAATCTCCATCCTCTGTCTCTATGTATTCCGGTTGCTAATGATAAGGCTCCGGCTGTTGTATCAATACCTAAATTGTAGGCATAATTTGCATTATAAGATGATATTGGTTGGCCAATTCTAAAATTACGTTGTGCCGATGTTTGTGGGGCTCCTAAAATTGATACACCTAATAAATGTGCGCCTATTTTTTTTTCGATCTTACCATAATAAAACCACATTCGGCTATGCATGTTATCAACCCAGCCTTCGTTGCGTTTGTAACTACCTGCAAAATTATAAGCCCAGCCATTTTCTTTACGACCCGACGAGTAACTTAACCCAATACGGTAATTAGAGTTATTACCGTATTCGTTTTTTAACACCAATGCGCGCTTACTTTCAATTCCAGCAGTTAAAATATTCATTGTGCCGCCAATAGCTGGTATGGCTAATTTACTTGCCCCTAAACCTCGTTGCACTTGCACACCACGGGTTAAATTATCTAAACCAAACCAATTACTCCAAAATACACGGCCGTTTACCATATCATTCATAGGTATACCATCTAATAATACTAATACGTTTTGTGAATTAAATCCTCTAATACTAATACGAGCATCGCCATCGCCGCCACCTTGGCTAGTTGCATAAACACCAGGAGTTGTGTTTAATAATAATGGCAAATCGCGAG
>JAYSUQ010000227.1:0-9203 GCA_043718985.1 Bacteroidota bacterium
ACGATGGTTTAAACGGAAAATTAACCGAAAAAGAAGTTGCGATTCAAGAATTTATAACTTCATTTAATGAAATACAAGATAATTTAACTGCAATTAAAGAAAAAGAAAAAATTGTATCAAATGCATCGGCAAGTGGTGATGTTAAAAGTAAGGAAGGGCAAATTAAAGAAGATATACAGGCAATTTACGATTTGTTAGCAAAAAACAAAAACCGTATTGGCTCATTAAGCTCTAAACTTAAAAAAGCAAAATCGAAAATTAGTGGGCTAGAAGAAATGATTGCGACCTTACAGGCTCAAATTGATTCGAAAGATGGCGAAATAAATGATTTAAAGGCCCAATTAGAAGGGAAAAATATTGAGCTAAGTAATATTGTTATGAATTTAGAGGCGGCAGAAACAGAAAACACTGTTAAAACAGAAAAACTAAACACAGCTTATTATGCATTTGGTACCAGTAAAGAATTGAAAGAAAAAAATGTTATATCGAAAGAAGGTGGATTTATTGGCTTAGGAAAATCTACTAAATTAAAATCAGATTTTAACAAAGATTATTTTACTAAAGTAGATGTATCAACTACAACATCAATAAACATTGGCGCTAAAAAAGCAAAAGTTATTTCGAGTCACCCAACAAATTCGTATAAATTAATTGGCGAAAAATCAATCGAAAAAATTGAAATAACTAACCCAGATGAATTTTGGTCTAATTCAAAATATTTAGTTATCACAATCGAAAACTAAAAAAAATATTAGATTTACTCACAACAAGCTTCAAACAAAAATACAACAAACATAGATTTATTGAAACTCATAAAAAAGATAAAAAATCATTTATAAAATAGTTTAAATTTCAAACAAAAAAAGCCTGGTAATTTTATATTATTGGGCTTTTTAGTATTAAAAAAATTACATTGTAATTTTGGTAAGTTATTAACGTTAAAATCCATATCATTATTTCCTCACATTATTGTCTCAAAAGCATTGCTATCATTTAAAATAAAAATCGTACCTCACTCCAAAAAAAGTAATTAGATAATTTATAAAACACAGTAAATTTGTTAATTATTTGATTGTAAGTGCTTTATGTAATACGTAATTATATTTGTAAATTTATTAACACATTAAGTCTAAAAACTGTATTTTTAACGCACTTTATAATGATACACTATCAAACTGTAACCAATTTAATAAGCGAGCTTTTATTTAAGCACGATTGTGTTATTGTGCCCAATTTTGGTGGTTTTGTTGCGCGTAATGTTTCATCAAGCTTTAGTAAAGGTAACAATTTACTGTACCCGCAAACTAAGCAGGTGTTGTTTAACAAAAACTTAATACATAACGATGGTTTGCTTACCACTGCATTGATGCAAAAATTAAGTATAACGTTTGGGCAAGCAGCCCAAAATATTGATGAGTATAAAGATTATATACAATCATTACTAGGAGCTAAAAAAAGATTCGAATTAAACGATATTGGTTTGTTATATATTGATACAGATAATAGTTTGCGATTTGAACCTAAAGTAAATGTTAATTTTTTATTGAACACATTTGGCTTTGAACCAGTAGTTGCAAACGAACTAATATTGCAAAAAGAACAGTTAATAAATAAATCAATTTTTGAAGATAGAAAAGCTGTAATTGATCCGTTAATTAAGCAAAAAACAATGTATCGCAAATATGCGGCATTAGCAATTGGCGTTCCATTAACACTTGCGTTTTTATTGTTTGCAGCATCAACAAAACCAATAAAACCCTATTTAGAATCTACTTTAAATCCATTTTATTCGGCAACTAAAACATATAACCCTGCGCAAAACCAAAAACTCATAGCGTTAATTACAAACAAAGAAATTAACCCTATTGAATTTGATGCTAACGGATTTGCTAATTTTAAATTAACAACCGATGGCGCTAGTTTAGTAGCAAGTGTTAACGAAAGTACATCACTAACTACAAGTACAAAAAAAATTACTGTAAATAATAAAATTAATTTTAATGGTAATTATCAAGTAGTTGTTGGTTGTTTTGGTGTTGAGGGTAATGCGCATAAACTGATAAACGAACTAATAACAAACAATATTAATGCAGGCATTAGCGGCACAAATGCAAAAGGTTTACACGTAGTAAGTTGTGGTGGCTTTAGTAATAAAGATGAAGCAACAGCACTATTAACCAGCATAAAAAATCAATACCCAAATGCTTGGGTTATGGCTAAATAAATTGTAATACTCCCCACGTTAACATAAAATCATTTAACTATCTGTGATGGTAAAAAATATTTTTATACTGTTTGTTTTTTTAAGTTCGTTTTATTCGGTTGCACAAAACGACACGTTACCTTTTAATCCTAAACTCGAAATAGATTTTGACGGAAAACGTTACCGTGTTTATAATAATTGGCTTAGTGTTGGTGCTGGTGCTGGTTATAGTACGCGTTGGCCTAAAGACCAAAAAAATATTGGTTTAGATTTTAATTTCCACATACAAAAAAATTATTTTAAACTTGGTGCTTTTATGAATGGTATAAATTATACCGCCCAAAACAACATTAATTTTCATGGCGCATATGTTTATCGTAAAGAGGATAACTGGTTTAATTTAACCGCATCGCTCGGCCCCTCTTATTCTGTTTTTCGTAGGCCGTTATCCGACTCGGCACGCTACAATTTAAATAATGTTTACAATGCTTTTGGTGCTTATGCTTGCCTCGAAGCAGTTTATAAAATAAAATACGATGTAGGTATTGGTATGCAAGTTTTTGCCGATTATAACGAAGTGCAAATGGTTTATGGTGTGAGATTTATTGTTTATTTTTCGAGCGCATACCGTGGTATAAAATACGGAAAAAGAACACCACCTAAAAAACAAAGCAACTAATTTAATGTATAATTATATTATTGTTGGGCAAGGTATTGCAGGCTCTTGTTTAGCAATTACGTTAATAAAAAAAGGATTTACTGTTTGTGTTATTGATAAGCCAAACTTATCAAGTAGCTCAAAAGTGGCAGCTGGCATTTGGAATCCTGTTGTTTTTAAACGCCTTACAAAAAGTTGGTTAGCCGATGATGTTGTGCCACACCTAATTAATTTTTATAGTGATTTTGAAACGGAAACTAATTCGAAATTTTTATACCACAAAAAAATTATAAAACCATTTTTTCAAGAACAAGAAAAAAAATTGTGGTTACAAAAATCTGTTTCCGAAAATAAATTTTTAGACCCTACTATTTATAACAATTTCGGTATTACCAATGCAGATGTTTTAGCTGAAAATGGAGCCGTGTTACAAGCAGGCAATATTGATGTAGTTGCGTTTTTAAATGAATCAAAACTGCACATAAAAAAACAAAATTATTTTATTGAAGATGAGTTTGATTACAACGCATTAATTATTAACAAACAAACTGTTTCATATAAAACGGTTACAGCAACTCGTATTATTTTTTGCGAAGGTTATTTAATTAAAAACAACGCGTGGTTTAATTTTGTGCCTATGAAACCAGCCAAAGGCGAAGTATTAACGATAGAATGCGACCAATTAAAATTAACTACCGACATTTTAAATAAAGGTTTGTTTATTTTGCCCATTGGCAATAACAAGTTTAAAGTTGGCGCTACTTATGAATGGCATGTTTTAAATGATGAGCCAACAATACTAGCCAAAATGGATATTGAAGAAAAACTACAACAGCTTATTTCGGTGCCATATAAGGTTATTAAACACGAGGCAGGAGTTAGGCCTGCGGTAATTGATAGGCGGCCAGTAATAGGCGTTAGTAATAAAAATAATAATTGCTACGCGTTTAATGGATTTGGAACTAAAGCAGTAATGTTAGCACCGTATTTTGCAAATCATTTTTGCGAACATTTAACAAACGAATTACCATTAAATGCAGAGGTTGATTGCAACAGATTTATAAAAAAATAATTTTTTATTTGCTAAAAATAAATTAATTTGTAGTTGCAAATATGTTACTTATAAATTCAGATATAAAAATTATTGGTAGGCGCGAGTTTGTTAGTTTTCCGTTATTAAATTTACAGCATATTGAAGCAAAAATAGATACTGGTGCTTACACAAGCTCGTTGCACTGTCAACAAATAAAATTAACGGTAGTAAATAATAAAAAAAATTTACAGGTTCAGTTACTCGATAATTCGATACATACAATTACGAATTTTACAAAAAAGAAAATAAAAAATTCGTTTGGCGAAATGGAAGAACGTTTTATTATTAAAACAATTATACAAATTGGGCGAAAAAAAATAAACACAACCGTATCGTTAAGCGACAGAGAAAACATGCGATACCCTGTTTTAATTGGCAGACGATTACTAAAAGGAAAATTTATGGTTGATGTAAATTTAATTTACACCAATGGCGTAAAATATTTTAAACGAAATAAAACAATACAATCATAATACAAATAACAATTTTTGCAACTAAAAAACACGATGAAAATAGCAGTATTATCTCGAAACAAAAACTTGTACTCGACCAAACGCTTAATTGAAGCTGGCGAAAAACGTGGGCACGAAATGTTATTGCTCGATCACATGAAATGTGTATTGGTGATAGAACAAAGCAGACCTCATATTTATTACAACGGAAAAGAAGTAATTGGCGTAAACGCTGTAATACCTCGAATTGGGGCAAGCGCAACCTTTTATGGCTCGGCAGTTGTTAGGCAATTTGAAATGATGAAAATATTTACTGCTGTTGAGTCGCAGGCATTAGTGCGCTCGCGCGATAAATTACGAAGCCTTCAAATATTAGCCCGTGCAGGCTTAGGTATGCCAAAATCGGCATTTGCAAACGAACCTAAAGATATTGAATCGGTTATTGCAAGTGTAGGTGGCGCACCTTGCGTAGTTAAATTACTTGAGGGAACACAAGGCATAGGAGTTATATTGGCAGAAAATGATAAGGCAGCAAAATCGGTTATTGAGGCATTTTTAAAATTAGAGGCTAATATGTTGGTGCAAGAATTTATACATGAAGCTAAAGGTGCAGATATACGTGTGTTTATTGTTGATGGGCAAATTGTTGGTGCAATGAAGCGCCAAGCAAAAGAAGGCGAATTTAGAAGTAATTTACACCGTGGCGGCACTGCATCTATCATTCAATTATCTGACGATGAAAGAGCTACTGCAATTAAAGCAGCAAAAAAATTAGGTTTAGGAATAGCAGGCGTTGATTTATTGCAAAGTGATAGAGGACCATTAATCATGGAAGTAAACTCATCGCCTGGGTTAGAGGGCATTGAAGGCGCTACTGGCGAAGATATTGCAGGCAAAATTATTGAGTATGTTGAGCGTAACGAATTTAATATTCCGGGGCAATAAAATATGCTTAACGATTTTATAATTAACTCGCAAACGGTTAGTGCTGGTCAAAGCAAACAAATTTTATTAAACTCATACGAGTTACACACAAAAACAAAAATAGAAATTCCTGTTTTTGTTTTTAGAAGTGAAAATGCTGGACCAACTATTTTATTAAGCGCTGGTATGCACGGCGAAGAGACAAACGGCATTGAAATTATAAGAAAAATAATAACACGTAACGAATTAAAAAATTTAAAGTGCGGTAACATAATTGCAATTCCTGTAATTAATAGCGTATCTTTTTTATTTGGCAGTAGAGATTTGCCTGATGGCAGAGATTTAAATCGTTGTTTTCCAGGCAATAAAAACGGATCGTTTGGTAGCCGTATTGCCTACGATTTAATGAAACACATTGTGCCGTTAATAGATTTTGGTGTTGATTTTCATACGGGTGGCTCTAAAATTAGTAACACACCTCAAATACGATGTGTGTTTGAGTTTGCCGAAAACTTGGCTTTAGCCGAAAAATTTTCGACACCATTAATTATAGATAGCCCCTACCGCGATAAAACATTTAGAAAAGAGGCTGCAAAAAAAGGAAAGCCTATTTTAGTTTATGAAGGTGGCGAAAGTATGCGATTTGATTACACCGCCATTAACGAAGGCGTAAATGGTTGCTTACGATTAATGAAAGCTTATAAAATGATTGATGTTGACGCACCAAAAAATCATTGTGTTAAAATTAAAAAAGATAGCTGGATACGTGCTCAGGTAAGTGGCTTGTTTCACATGAATAAATTAAACGGAGCCTATGTAAATAAAGGCGATTTGCTAGGTGTAATTTGCAACCCATTTGGTAACGTTGAACACAATATTTTATCAACGTTTGATGGATACATTGTTGGTATTAATAATCAGCCTGTTGTTAACCAAGGTGATGCACTCATACATTTAGGTATGGAAGATTAATTGTTAATTAATACTCACCTTACTTTCTAAATTATTAGCGGCAATCCATTGTTTTAGTTCTATTAAAAAAGCGTCTTTTTCTTTCATCATATCTGTTCTAATTTGAAAAGCAATTTGTTGTGAGTTAACAAAATAAGTTAAACCATGGCGCGTTTCAATTTTAAATATATCGTTAGCCCAAATTGTAGTTAATTTATTGGTAGTTAAAATAAATGTTGCACCATCAAAAGCAACAAAGCACAGGTTTTTATAATAGCGCCAAAGGTTTACTGCAATTTCAGCTACTGCAATTGTAAAGCATAAAAATGCCAAATACTTTATAATGCTATTCGAAACTAACAACACCACACCACAACAAACAAATGCGATGATTTTTAAAAATCGTTTTGCCAAAAAACCATCAGTAAAATAAGTATATTTTTTTACTGTTTTATTTATTTGCGATAATTTATAAGCCTCAAAGCAAGCCGCAACAATGTATAATATTCCAAAAAAAATAAATAAGTAACTAACTTGTTTGTAGCCAATGTTATTAGTGAAAATAAAAATTAAACTAATAATTAATAAAATTAATAATATGGCATTTTTTAATAGTATAGAAAAAATAGAATTCATTTATAAAAATAAAATAATTAAAACTAAAAAACGTGTTTTTCGGCATGGTACGATGAGCGAACCAAAGCGCCACTTTCAACATATCTAAATCCTTTATTTAATGCATATTCTTTCCACGCTTTAAATTCATCAGGATGCACATATCTTGCTACAGGTAAATGTTTTGGTGTTGGTTGTAAATACTGGCCAATCGTCATCACATCGCATTTTATTGAGGCTAACTCATCTATGGTTTCAATAACCTCTTCGGGTGTTTCGCCTAGGCCAACCATTAAGCCACATTTAGTTTTAACACCAGCTTGGTGCAATCGGGTTAATACCTCTAAACTTCTATCAAATTTTGCTTGTATGCGAACTTGTGCTGTTAAACGCCTAACGGTTTCAATGTTATGCGATACAATATCTGGTTTAACATCAATGATGCGTTGTAGGTTTTCCCACTTACCTGCAAAATCGGGAATTAAACATTCAAATTTTGTACTAGGGCTAATTTCTCTAATTGCTTTAATTGTTTCTGCCCAAATAATTGAGCCCCCATCTTTTAAATCATCTCTATCTACCGATGTAATTACACAGTGTTTTACATTCATTAATTTAACCGAGTTGGCTACACGTTTGGGTTCATCCCAATCTGCTGGCTTTGGCTTGCCTGTTGCAACAGCACAAAAACCACACGAACGGGTGCAAATATTACCTAATATCATAAACGTAGCAGTACCTGCTCCCCAGCATTCGCCCATATTTGGGCAATTGCCACTTTCGCAAATAGTATGTAATTTATGCTCGGCAACAATTTTACGCACCTTCAAGTATTCTTCGCCAATAGGCAATTTAACACGCAACCAGTCGGGCTTACGGGGCTTTTCGGTTACAACTATTTGTGATTCATTTTCCATGTAAATTTTTTAAAACCATTTTTTACCAAGCACAAACCCAACATATAAAGTTATTAAATAATTTTCGGCAGGGTTGCGCGCCATTATTGGTAAGGCAACGGGGTAATAATCAAATATAATTCCAGTTTCAATTGCTTTAACTTTGTTAGAGTATGGCGCATACTCAAAACTTAAATTAGCTTTTGCATAAATACCTGGATAAATTTTTAATTCGCCAATACCCTCTATTAAAGGGCCTTTTCCTGCAATGCTATCTAGTGTATGTGTTGCCGCATTATACTTTGCCGTAGTTTGTACAGGATTTCCTAATGCATCTTGCCTAAATAAATACACGTAGGTTGGCTTTGCAAACGTTGCGTTTAATCCTAAAAAATAGGCGCTCCGTATTTCAACCGATTTTCTATCGGCACGTTTATATAAGGTGGTTTGATAACCAACACCAGCCCTAAGCAACATAACGTTATTTAACTTACCGTAAACAAAACGCTTATTATTATTGGTGTTGTTTGATATTTTAAATTCTTTTGGATGCTTTAAATTAAGTAATTCTATTTCTAACAAACGCTTGCGTGTGCCAGTAACATGTTGCGAGCGATAAAAATTAACGCCAAAGCCACGACTATGTGCCAAAGCCCCAAACGACATTTCGTTTCGATATAGAACATTAGGATCTTGCCCATTAGCTATTGCTTGCTCAGTACTTTGTGCATGCAATTGGCTAACCTCAATAAAAACTAATAAAAGGGTAAATAGTTTATTATGTAACATTGCAAACAAAAATAGGTATTAATTTTTAACAATCTAAAAAATCATAATGATGTATACGAATTGGTACTATAGTTAATTTGTTTCAAAAATTCTAATTCTTAACTTTTTATACGCCCTAAAATAATATTATTACACTAAAACACTAACCGTTAATTTCAACTATTAATGTTAAACGGTGCCCGAGCTAGGGTAATGCGTAAACGTATTTTAAAGGTTAAGCAATAAATTTAAAAACTAGTTTTTAAATCAGTTTTTTTAACTCATCGGTTTCGTTGTTTTTGTAGTGCAAATCAATTGCAACCAACATGGCTAAAAACCCCCAAAAGGGTACCGATGCTTTATCAGTATCTAAAAAGTTGTTTAAAAAACCGTGCACAAAATAAGTGCTTAAACCCATAACTAAACAAATAGCTAAAACACGTACTGATTTATCTTTAGCTGAATACGAAATACGATAGCCTAAAAACATAACCCCTAAAACTAATGTTAAAACTAATAAACCACCAACTATACCCTGTTCGGCCAAGGGACCTAAATATTCGCTATGCGCATTACCTTTTTCGCCAAAGTTTGTCGATATAATGGTCATTTGACTGCTTTTTTGATAAGGTGCGTATAAAAA
>JAYSUQ010000228.1:0-9162 GCA_043718985.1 Bacteroidota bacterium
TATGTTTTTGCGCATACTAAAATCGGCAATTACACGCGGCACATTTTGCCCACCAATTGTTGTAACACTAACGTTTTCGCGCTTAGCGTATTGATAAGGATTGTATGATAAATTTATTTTTGAATTGTTTGTTTCATACTTTTGTATGGGTGTATGTTGTTTTATTTTTTCGGCAGTGTATCTATCAACTAACACTTTTGCAACTGGCATTTCAAATTCTGGGTCTTCGGTTAACGATACACGAACCGTATCTCCCAAGCCATCTTCAAGTAACGTGCCAATACCTACGGCCGATTTAATGCGTCCGTCTTCGCCATCGCCAGCCTCGGTAACTCCCAAATGTAAAGGGTAATTACGATTTGTTTCTATCATTTTTTGAACCAACAATCGGTAAGCTTGCACCATTACTTGGGTATTACTTGCCTTCATCGATATTACAATGTTATGGTAATTTAAATCCTCGCAAATTCGCAAAAATTCAAATGCCGATTCTACCATTCCGTGCGGCGTATCGCCATAGCGGCTTAAAATACGATCGCTTAAACTGCCATGGTTAGTGCCAATACGCATAGCTGTACCGTACTCTTTACATATTTTTACTAATGGTGTAAAGCGAGTTCGTATGCGTTCTAATTCTTGTTCGTACGCATTATCGGTATAATCAATTTCTTCAAATTTTTTCTTATCAGCGTAGTTACCTGGGTTAACTCGCACTTTTGCAATTACTCTAGCAGCGTGTTCGGCAGCGTTTGGTGTAAAATGTATATCGGCAACAATTGGCGTATTAAAACCAGCTGCCAATAGTTCTGTTTTAATAACTTCTAAATTTTTTGCCTCTGTTAAACTTGGCGCCGTAATGCGCACCAACTCACAACCAGCCTCTATCATTCTAATACTTTGCGCCACTGTAGCTTTAGTATCCATGGTGTCGGTAGTTGTCATACTTTGTATTCGTATAGGGTTTAATCCTCCAATACCAACATTGGCACACATAACTTCGCGTGTTAAAAAACGTTTGTATTCGGTTAAACTATTGCTGTATGGTAAGTATAATTCCATTTTTTTATTTTTTAGTCAGTTGTTTTAGTTGACTTTCAATCTTGTAATTAATTTTTTGACTCTGTAATATATAATTAAAATATTTTATAAAGTATAGGTTTACTAGGGCTGGCATCGTTTTCAAAACTCGCAATTTGCAAATTTAAAATAAACGAACCGTCGTTAATTTCGTTATTCACATAAATAAATTCGGTAATTGTTTTGTGTAGTTTTGTGTTGCTAGGGTACTGCCAAAATGCGTGGTGGGCTACTAATTTACCTTCGTCGTTTTCTTTGTCAATACTTGGCATATCTATCAATAAATGTTCAACGCCAATTTGGTTTAAATATAAAATGGCTTCTTCTAGCACATAAGGTGGGTTTGTGTTAGAATACTGCGTAGTTAATTTGTTAATTCCGTTTGATAACGTTCTAATTATTATGGCCTCAGGTTTTTTATTCTCTAATGCAGTTTCAAAATGTTGCTTCGTAATAACAAAATCGCCATTAGCTAACTGAGTTGGTAAAACAGTAATCAGTTCGGCTAAAAACATAAATTGAGTTAAGTTTTGATTAAGCGATATAAACTCTTTGCTAATATGCCCAACACACTCGGTATGCGTGCCATTGCCGTGTGGGTTAAATGTTATGTTTCTAAAATTAACAGAGCCTCCTTTGCTCACATCACCAATCCAGGTGCCATTAACAACAGCTTCTAATTTCATTGGCTCAGCATACCACGCACTTGCACAATTTTTATTAGTACTTAGTGGAATCGAAATATCTAAAGGTTTAAAAAAATCTATATTATAGTTTTTACCTTTATGAAAAACAGTTGCAATCATAATATCGAATTAGTAAAATTATTATTTTTTAAAATTACAAAATAGTTTTAGTTTGTTAATTGTTCGTTTCGCTTTTTGTATTTTTATTGTAGAAAAACGTCATTTAGCTAGCCTAATTATGTTTTTAACAAAAAAAAGTTCAAAAAATTTGATTTTTCTCAAATATACTTTATCTTAGTCCCCTAAGTATATTAGCTAAAACTTAACAAAACCATTAACTGTAACACAATTATGAAGAAAATTTTATCTACCTTAACTGTTGCTTTAGCAGCGTTAACAAGCGTTTCATTCGCTCAGCAAGACCCTCAGTTTACTCAATTTATGCATAGTAAATTAATTTATAACCCGGGTTATGCAGGCACTAGTGACGCAATTTGTGCTAACGTTTTATACCGTCAACAATGGGTAAATTTTCCTGGCGCTCCAAAAACAGGATTGTTAAGTTTTGATATGCCAATAGGTCAATTACCTATGGGTATTGGTTTAAACGTAATGTCTGATCAAATTGGTTTTGAAAAAACATTATTTGCTCGTTTAGCATTATCTTACAAGCGTGCAATTGGAGCAGGTAATTTAGGTATAGGTGTTGATGGTGGTATTTTACAAAAATCGTTTAATGGCGCTTGGGTTACACCCGATGGTAATACTAAATACGATGCAACAATTCCCGCATATACTTCTGGTACAGTGGCAGTAACAAATCCAGGCTTAAATAAATTAAGTTATGATTTGGGTTTAGGTATATATTACGGTATTGCTAATAAAATGTATGTTGGTTTATCATCAACCCACTTAACAGCCCAAGATTTAAAAGCATCTGATAAAGTTAAATTTGCATTAGCGCGCCATTATTATTTAGTTGGTGGTTATACGTTTGATTTGGGAGCTAACAAAGAACACGGTATTAACCCTAACGTAAAAGTTAAATCAGATGGAGCATCAACTCAATTAGATGTTAACTTAACATACATCTATAACAGATCGCTTTCTATTGGCGTATCTTACCGTATGCAAGATGCAATTGCCCCAATGATAGGCTATAAATTTAATAAAGGTTCATTAAATGGTTTAAGAGCTGGCTATTCTTACGACTTAACACAATCTAAAATTAAAGGTTACAGCGCTGGTACTCACGAAATTATGTTAGGCTATTGCTTAAATGTAAAAAAAGATAAAAAAGTGAGTAGCTACCAAAATGCAAGATTTTTAGATTAATTTGTAACCTTATTCAAAAAAATACGTTCAAGTACCTTACAAACTTTATTTTTTAATTGTTAATAAAATGTTGATAATTAAAAAATGTAACTAAATTAGCGGTTTGTAATTATAAAGTAAAAGAAGTAAACTAATAAGCTGCGAAGCTTTTAGAAAGTAAACTAAAAAATAGAACTATGAAAAAACTGATTGTATTAGCCTCGTTTGTTGCCATTGTTACAGGTTGTAACAAGCGTGTAGGTGAATTAACAGGAGTTCCTGGTCGCGAAGAATGGTTTCAGCCCGATCCGTTTGGCACATTGTACATTCCTATGGGAAGTTACCACATGGGGCCAAGCGACGAAGAAGTTACAATGGCTCACACTGCTAAATCTAAAATGGTTTCTGTTCAAGCATTTTATATTGATGATGCCGAAATTTCAAACAACGAATACCGTCAGTTTGTTTATTGGGTTCGCGATTCTATTGCTCGTAAATTATTAGCATTTGGTTCTAATGGCGATGCCGAAAATTATCAAATCGCTCAAGAAGATTTCTTAGGAATGTATCCTATTTACAAGGGCGATAACAATTTACAGGATCCGTACATTAATTGGGACGAAAAAATTAAATGGGAAAGCGATGATGAAGATTACCGTTTAGATTTACAACCATTATATTTGCCTGAAGGTGAGCGTTTTTATAACCGTAAAGAAATTGATACGCGTAAATTAAATTACGAATATTATAGAATTGATATACGTTTAGCCGCATCAAAATCTAATCGTTTTTTACCTCAAAAATCTCCCGATGTTCAGGATGCTGCTCACGAATATAAAAAAGCAGATTATATAAATGGTGTTCATTTAAATGATGGTTTAAACGGTACACCTGGTACGCCATCTACATTAGTTACCGATCCTGCAAAAGATCCTAAAACATTAGGAACTTATAATGTAGAAGATCAAGAATCTATAGGTCAAGGTAATTACAAACAACGCGAACGTAATGGCGTTGATCGCTCGGTGTTTATTTTAAAAGATGTAATAAACGTTTATCCCGATACATTAGCTTGGGTTCACGATTTTACGTATTCGTTTAACGAACCAATGACTAACATGTATTTTTGGCATCCAGCATACGATAACTACCCAGTGGTTGGTGTTACTTGGAAACAAGCTCGCGCATTTAGTATTTGGAGATCAAATTTATTAAATAACTTTCTAATTGGTACAGGTCAATCAATTGTAAACGATTTTCGTTTACCAACCGAATCGGAGTGGGAATATGCTGCACGTGGTGGTAACGATTTATCGCCGTATCCTTGGGGCGGCCCATATATTCGCAACGCTAAAGGATGTTTTTTAGGAAACTTTAAACCAATGCGTGGCTCTTATATTGATGATGGCGGTTTTCACTCGGTTTATATTTATTCATATAACCCTAACGATTATGGTTTATATTGTATGGCAGGTAATGTATCTGAATGGACAAGTAATGCTTTTGATGAATCGGCTTATGATTTTGCTCACGATTTAAATCCTGATTATGTTTATGAAGCACAAGATAAAGATGCAAATGTTTTAAAACGTAAAGTAATTCGTGGTGGCTCTTGGAAAGATGTAGGCTACTACCTACAAGTTAGTTCTCGCACATACGAATACCAAGATACAGCAAAAGCCTACATTGGTTTTAGAAATGTAATGACGTATTTAGGTCGCCAAAAAGGTGATGAAAACGGAGGATTAAATTAAAAATAATAAACTAAACAAACACAAACAATAAACTAACAAACACAACAAACACTATGAGCAAATTACCTAAAGTAACCGGTTTTAAAAAGTACCTTCACTTAGCATCATGTTTTGGTGCATCTATTGTAATTATCGGTGCATTATTCAAAATTCAGCATTGGCCAGGTTCAGATATTGCAATTATTGCAGGTTTAGGTACCGAAGCAGTATTGTTTATATTATTTGGTTTAGATATACCACACGAAGAATATGATTGGTCGTTAGCTTACCCTGAGTTAGGTGGAATGGGTGGTCATGAAGAAGAAGAGGCTATGTCTCACGCATCTACATTACCAGCATCAAACCAATTAGATGCAATGTTAGCTGAAGCTAAAATTGGACCAGAGTTAATTGAAAGTTTAGGATTAGGTATGCGTTCATTAAGCGATAGCGCTTCTAAAATTGGAGATATATCTAACGCAACAGTTGCAACTAACGAATACGTTGATAGTGTAAAAAATGCATCAAAAAATGTTGGTCATTTAGCTGAAACATACAGTAAAGCAGCAAGTTCAATTGCCAGTTTAGCCGAGTCAAACGATGCGGGTTCTTCAATAGGCGAATCATTAAATAGTGTATCTAAAAATTTATCAGCATTAAATGCTACTTACGAATTACAATTACAAGGTTCTCGTGGTCATTTAGAAGCTACAGAGAAATTTTATGGTGGATTAGGTGAGTTAATGAAAAACTTACACGATTCGGTAGAAGATACTAAAAAATACCGTGCAGAAATGTCAACCTTATCAAATAACTTAACTGCTTTAAATAGCATTTATGGTAATATGTTAGGTGCTATGAATTATAACAAATAATAATTCGTTTTATTTAATCTCTTAATGCAGGAAGTTTTCGCTTCCTGCTTATTTAATTTAATTGTTAATTTAAAAAACTACTACAAAAAATGGGCGGCGGTAAAGAAACACCAAGACAGAAGATGATCGGGATGATGTATCTCGTATTAACAGCACTTTTGGCAATGAACGTATCAAAACAAATTTTAAAAGGTTACATCGCTGTTAATGACAGTATGGAGGCTTCTAAAAAGAACTTAAGTGAAAACAACAGTCGTATATTTAAATCATTTCAAGAATCAATTGGTGGTAATAAAGCTGCAGAGCCTTATTATAACCAAGCAGTAATAGCTCAAAAAAGTATTTTAGAAACCTATAAATACATTGATGAATTAAAAGCAGAAATTATTAAAGAAACTGAAGGTTACCCAACAGGAGCGGATACAGCTCGTTTAAAATACATGGAAAAAATGTCGGATTTTGACAAACCATCGCATATTTTAATTGGTAGCGAGGCTGCAACCCCTAAAGATGGCCCTTGGTCGGCTAAGGAGTTACGTGGTAAATTAAACGTATTAAGCGATAAGTTAGTAAGCCAATTAGAAAAAATGCAAAAAACTAAAGGAGAAAACTTTTTTCCTGCAGAATATGAATCAATGAAAAAGAAGTTTATCTCAGTAAAACCAGTTGAAAATGGTGAAAAAGATGATAACATCGTTTTATCTTGGGAGGCAGCTAACTTTTATCATTTACCCGAAGCTGCAGTTATTACAAACTTAAATAAAATGCAGTCGGATTTAAAAAATTTAGAGGCTGAAATTTTAAATACGTATTCGGCAGCTAGCGGTAAATTAGCAATTAAATTTGATCATTTAGAGGCAAAAGTTATTGCACCATCATCTTATATTCAAGCTGGGCAACCATACCAAGCAGATATTTTTTTAGCAGCATCTTCATCTAAAATTGGAGCTGGCGATTTAGAAGTTTTAATGGGTACAGATTCGGCTGCTACTTCTGGTGGAACTGCAATTCCTATAGAAAACGGTATGGGTAAATACACAGTTGGTACTGGTGGCCAAGGTGAGCAAACATACAAAGGTGTAATTAAATTTAAAAAACCTGATGGAACTTTTGATCGTTACCCATTTACGGCAACTTATATGGTTGCAGCGCCTGCTGTAGCGGTTGAAGCCGAAAAAATGAATGTGTTTTATATTGGTGTAGAAAACCCTATTGCAGTTTCGGCAGCTGGTGTATCGCCAACAGATTTAAATGTAAATGCTAGTGGTGGTGGCTGTATTAAAACAGGTGGTGCTGGCGGTAAGTTTGTTTTAAAATTTACAACACCAGGCGAATGTGTTATTAGTGTATCGGCAAAAACCAAAGATGGTGTTAAACCTCAAGGACCACCCAAAAAATTTCGTGTTAAAAAAATTCCAGATCCAGTTGCTAAAGTTGGAGGTAAAACAGGAACAGTTGACATGAAAAAATCGGAACTTGCTGCAATTGGTGGTGTTGGTGCCGAGTTAGCAGGATTTGATTTTGACGCTAAATTTATTGTAACATCGTTTGTATTAAGTGCTGTTGTTAAAGGGTCATTAAAAAGTGAAAACTGTTCGGGCAATAATATTTCGAGTGCTGCAAAAGCAATTTTAAATTCGGCTGGTGTTGGTAGTAAAATATTTGTTGAAGAAGTAAAAGCTAAAGGACCAGATGGTACAATTAGAAATATACCTGGAGTTACAATTAAAGTAAAATAATTTGTAACTTAATTTAAGAATTAACATTATACTTAAAAATAAAATAGTAGTAAAAATAATTACTATTTTATTTTAAAATTAAAACGATTTTTTTAAATCATAAAGTAAATAAAGATGAAAAAAGTAGCCAATATTTTATTTTTAGCCGTGAGTTTTTTCACAGCAATAAATATTAACGCTCAACCAGGTGTTTTTCAGCCAGGAGATTACAGAGACGGTATTTATGAAAAAGAAAATACAGTAAATCGCCGTTTTATACCATATACTCATTTACGTGAGGGTGATGTTACTTGGGAAAAACGTGTTTGGCGCGAATTAGATATGCGTGAAAAACAAAATCAACAGTTGTATTTTCCGATAGAAAATAACACGAGCCGTATTTCATACTTACAAGTATTATTTAAACATATTTTAAGTGGAGAAATTATTGCATTTGGCGATGAGGAATTTTTAACGCCTTACGAACCATCTCAAATTAGATCTAAAATTGTAAAAATTGACACCATTGATAAATCTGAATTTTTACCAGATGGTACTGAAGTAACAACCCGTGTTGGTACTGCTGATAGTACGTGGATGTTTATGCAATTTAGAAAAATAAGATTAAAAGAAGATTGGTTTTTTGACAAACAAAAATCTGTTTTAGAAGTGCGTATTTTAGGAATGGGTGTTTATACTTATGATGAAGATAAAGAAGCAACTAGAGAACAATTTTGGGTATATTTTCCTGCTTGCCGCCCTTACTTTGCTAAACACGAAGTATTTAATGCTAAAAACGATGCAGAAAGACGAACCTTTGAAGATATTTTTTGGAAACGACAATTTTCGAGTGTTGCAACTAAAGAAACCAATGTGTTTGATAGAGCAATTATGGAATACTCAAAAGGAATTGACGCCTTATTAGAAAGTGACCGCATTAAAAATGATATTTTTAGATGGGAACACGATTTATGGCAATTTTAAAATAAGTGTTTAAAAACCCTTTCAATTTAAATTGAAAGGGTTTTTTGTTTAATTGCATTTTTTTAAAATTAACACTTGTATAATTAGCTTATATTTTGCGGTTTATCCTACAATCGAGCGTATTCGATATCTAGACTAAGTTCGATGGCACTACTCTAAATTAAACTAATTTATAAAAGTAAAGGGCATTAATACTAATACGAAATGCCTTTAATAATTTTGAGATATGATAGCCATGCAATGAATCAAAACAAACTTAATTTTAGGCTACAATATAAGTTTGTTTTGGCATTATGCCTCTAGTAGTTGAGATTGTATTTTTTTTGGTAGGCTGGCAACTATTAAGTTGTAGCTATCATCTATCCATTGTTGTAATTGTTTTTGAGAAGCTTGTCCATCACAAATAATTGTGTTCCAATGTATTTTACTCATGTGATAACCTGGCAACACGTAACTGTATGTTTCGCGTAATTCAATTGCCTTTGTTGGCTCGCACTTAACATTAAATTGAAGTGGGGTTGAGTTTATGCCAACTAACAAAAATAGTTTGCCCATTACTTTAAAAACTAAGGTGGTGTCATCAAACGGAAAGCATTCTTCAACGCATTTTTTTGATAAGCAATAATCTCTTAGGGTTTCAATATGCATGTGTTTTATTAATTTTTGGGCACAAAAAAAGGGTAAGCTACTTTCATCGCACCGCTACAACCATCTACCCTTGCTATGTTCCCATCCTGGGGGATTTGACAGGAGCTGGTCGTGAAAGACTTACCCG
>JAYSUQ010000229.1:0-9148 GCA_043718985.1 Bacteroidota bacterium
GTGGTCAATTTGAGCCGGTTTACACTGGTCAATTTAAACCGTTTTCAGGTGGTCAGCTTACTCCGGTTTAGGGTGGTCAGTTTCATCGGTTTTTGCACATTTACAACAGCATTATTTTTATTGATACCTACATTAAATTTATCCATTTCTAAAAACAGTTTGTTATGAGATAAGTGGGTGTAAATTTCTGTGAACTTTCTGTTTTTATGTCCTAATAATTTTTGCCCAACTCTCTCATCAATGCCATATAAAAAACAGATAGTAGCAAAACTATGCCTTGATACATGGAATGTTAAATGTTTATCTAGCCCTGCTTTATCTTTAATAGTTTTTAAATGTGCATTTACTTTTTGGTTAGAAATAGAATCAAATAAATTACCATCTTTTTCAATATCAAATAATTTTAAGGCTTTATCTATTAAAGGAATTATTACTGTATTTCTGGTCTTGTGCATACTTAATTCTATATAATACCTTTTTTCTATTTTTTGAGTATTAGGTATTTCTACATCTTTAGAAAAAATATGTTTTTTGTTTTCAATTGCCAACATATCCCTAAACCGTAATCCAGTATAACAGCTAAATAAAAATCGCTTTAAACTTTTATATTCACCAGGAGTTAGCAATTTGTTTTTATTTCGCTCAATCCAATCTTCTGCCGAAAACTCATTAAGTGGTTTTTCTGCTTCGGTATAACCTTCATACATTTTTTCCAAGATGGCTAATTCATTAGGTTCAAGATAATCTCTTGTTGTTAATTCCCTTGCAGTATCTTGCACTTTATAATTTTTAAAAGGCGAATTTTCTAATACATAATCACTGTTTTTTATAGCTATGTATAGTAGTGTTTTAAGTACTTTCATATTATTAGCCACCGTTCGCTCACAATTCCCACAACCACCATCAATGATTGGTTTTAGCATATAATTTTCATATTCTACTAAAAATTTATGGTCTATATCATTAAGTGTAAGTTTTGGTTTAAACAACTGAATTTTAGTTACAATAGATTTGTAGCTTTTAATAGTTTCTGCCGACCATTTATTTTGTCGCCTGTAATCAAATTCCTCAAAAAAGTATTCGGTAAAAGATTTGTTGCCAGTTGGCTTACAAAATAATTGTCTAAACCCTTCTAAGGTTAGGGGCTTATTCATTAAATCATATTTAAGAATAATATCATTTGCCCTCTTTTTTTCGCTATCAATAAAGTGGTTTAACTTATCAAAGCTTGGAGCTTCTTTAGTTGCTCTTTCTTTAGCTTCGTCCCAACAAAATAAATCATTTCGTAAGTGGGTTTCTAGCTTGGTTATTTCTTCTGTTTTTAAATGCGAAAACTCTTTTTTAATGGGTATGTTTTTTCGTAATGATAGTTTTGTTTTTAATTTACTACTTAATGTAAATAGCATATAAATTTGAGCTGAATTATCAGCATGGGGTCTTTCTGACCTTATATAAAAATGAATTGAAGCATTCATGTTGAGTTTGTTTTATATTGTTTATAACGTAGAAATTGATAAAAAGTACAATACTTAACCAAATTTGTGAAGTATGTTTCTCTCGAACTGGGGGTTCAGAAAGTGGACAAATAAAAATCTCTCCAAAATCTCCATGTACCCCTATGGGGCGAACTATGGGGGAACAAAATGGTGTAAATGGGTGAAAAATATTTTTCGTGTGTTTACACAAAACCTCCAAAACCTCTGTAAAATAAAGGAAAAGGAAAAACCCAGTAAATTTTCATCTACTGGGTTTACCGCTATCTGCGGAGAAATAGGGATTCGAACCCCAGGAACCTCACGGTTCAACAGTTTTCAAGACTGCCGCAATCGACCACTCTGCCATTTCTCCAATGGAGTACAAAAATAATATTTTTTTTTATTGTAGCAAGCTATTTTTTTAAATATTTTTAATTAGTAACTTTAATGTAGTTTTACATCCTCAACTTTCATTTAATACTATAATTCTTTTACCATGAAACGTTTATTATTTATATTGTTTATTGTTTTTTATTGCTCGGCGTTTGCAAATGTTACTGTTTACTTTAATTACGCTGTTTTTAGTACAAGTAAATCATCGCCATTTTTAGAAACATATTTAACCATTTCGGGAAACAGTGTAAAATTTATTAAAGTAAAAAATAGTAATCAGGCTAGTGTTAATGTTAGTTGGAAAATTTTTAAGGATACTGTTTTAATTAAACAATCATCGTACAATTTATTAAGCCCATTGGTTAAGGATAGCATTCAAATACCTTCGTTTATTGACAATCAACGTTTTTTATTAGATAACGGAACATATAAAATAAAGTTAGTTGTTACCGATAATAACAACATAGGTTCAATAGCATCGCATACCGAAAATATTTTAGTTAACATTTTGCGCGATAAAAAAATTGTTCAATCTGATATTCAAATACTTGATTCGTACGTAAAATCAACAACGCAATCAACCATAAGCAAAAATGGGTACGATTTAATACCATATAACATTAATTATTTTCCAGATAAGCAAAACGCATTAAAATTTTATGTAGAAAGTTATAACACCGATACGGTTTTAGGGGTAAATTCGAAATTTATTTACTCGTACTATATCGAAAATAGTGAAAATTTATATAAGCTAAAATCGTTTACAGGATTTCAAAAACAATCGTCAAAAAAAATAAACCCCTTATTGGCTCAAATAAATATTGCCAAATTAAACTCAGGAAACTATAACTTAGTAATAGAAGTAAGAGATTCGACTAATACTATTAAAGCTCAAAAAAAATGGTATTTTCAACGCCAAAACTCAACTAAAAATTATGTAACACAGTTAAGTTCGGCAAAAATAACAACAGTTGATGATTTTTTTAACTCGTTTCAAAATATTGATTCACTTAAACAGTTTATTGAGTGTTTATATCCAATATCGGGATATAAAGAGCGCGAATGGCAGCAAACACAAATTAGTAAAAAAGATGTTGGTTTAATGAAAAGTTATTTAATAGATTATTGGAAAACACAAGCTGCCGATACGGCCGATGCGTTTGTTGTTTGGAGCGCATATTACAAGGATGTTTTAGAAACAAATGCGATGTTAAAATGCGGAAAACAAAAAGGATATTATACCGATAGAGGGCGCGTTTATTTACAATACGGAAAACCAAATGCTCGTAATCAAGTAAATAGTGAGCCAAATACCTACCCTTACGAAATTTGGCAATATTATAGAATTTATGATAAAACAAACGGCAGGTTTTTTACAAATAAAAAATTTATTTTCATGAACGATGCCATTGCCGATGATTGTTTTAAACTAATACACAGCGATGTAAAAGGCGAAATTTATAACGAAAAATGGCGATTTAAATTGGTGCAACGATCGCAACAAACTATTGATGTTGATGCTACAAACCCTACCAAAACATATGGCTCAAACATTGATCAAAATTTTGACAACCCCAGATAACTCTTATGTTGGATAAAGTTGCCATTGTTATTTTAAATTGGAACGGTAAATCGTTTTTAAGCCAATTTTTACCAACTGTTATTAAACACTCTGCTTTAGCTAAAATTTATGTTGCAGATAATTGCTCAACCGATGGTAGTTTAGATTTTATAACACAACATTACCCATCAATAACCATAATAAAAAACGATAAAAATGATGGGTTTGCAAAAGGATATAATGATGCCTTAGCGCAAGTAAAAGCATCGTATTACGTGTTACTTAATTCGGATGTTGAAGTTACCGAAAATTGGTTAATGCCAATAGTAACATTGCTTGATGAAAATAAAGATATTGCCGCATGCCAACCAAAAATTTTAGACTACAACAATAAAAATAAATTTGAATATGCTGGTGCTTGTGGCGGATATATTGATACATACGGCTACCCGTTTTGTAGAGGGCGATTGTTTAGCAACTTAGAAACAGATGACAACCAGTATAACAATTTACAAGAAATTTTTTGGGCAACAGGCGCTTGCTTATTTATACGTTCCCAAGCGTTTTGGCATGTTAATGGATTTGATGGCGATTATTTTGCGCACATGGAAGAAATAGATTTATGTTGGCGTTTAAAAAACAGAGGGTATCAAATTTATGTACAACCAGCATCAGTTGTATATCATGTTGGTGGTGGCACATTAAACAAAATAAATCCTAAAAAAACTTTTTTAAATTTTAAAAATAATTTAATTACCTATACCAAAAATGCCCCATCAAACTATTTATTTTTTAAAATTTTGTGGCGCTTAGTATTAGATGGTGTAGCTGGTATAAAATTTTTAGTTGAGGGGAATTTTAGTCATTTTGTTGCGGTTATAAAAGCACATTTTTCATATTATTTTTCGATAAAAAAAACGTTACAAAAACGAAAAAAATTGAGGCAAGATAAAAATTTTAAACAAACACAAACAGCAATTTTAAATAACAATATTGTGTATTTATATTTTATAAAAGGCGTTACTAAATTTAGTCAACTAAAGTTTTAGTTTACAGCTGCAGCTTTTTTGCGCTTAATTTTATTTAAATAACTATGGTATAAATCACTAATAGTTTCAAACTCTTCGCGATAAAAAATTCCAATTCCTTGCGTAAATGGTCCGCCACTATTAATCACTTGTGTATTATCATTACTTCTGTTAAAGCCCTTAATTCGGCATTTCCCAGCTTCATTAAGCTTATACTCAACGGTTACATCACCAATAAAACCATTACTATTACTGGTAGTTTTGTTTGATGTGTTGTTTGATACACCTATGTTACCATCAATTACTAATCTGTTATTAAATAGTTGTTTGTTTAATGTTAAATCTAACTCATCGCTACTTAAACTTGTACCAGGCCGATAATTAACACCAATATCAACTTCTTTTGTTACACCGTTTAACCAACTACTAATTTTGTTACTAAGCATTTCTGAGCCCGTTGTAGCAAATGTTTGCCCAGCAGTTATACCACCAGCAGATGTTGCAGATGATAGTGGCGTTACAAAACTTCGTAATAAAAGTAACGAAAACACTTGCCTGTTCATTTCGTTTTCATCAACCAAAATACTTTTAATGGCAGTTCTACTTACCTCGTCAATTGTAGGTAATTCTATTCCAAATGTAATATCGGGTTGGGTTAACTTATTTTTCATAAATAATTTACAATCAACCGGAAATCGTTTACTGTAATTACTAGTGGTATCATTAGGGAATAATGGTTTTATTGATGCGCGTTGTTTATAGTTTGCAACAATATCAATATTTGCTTTATACACGTTACCATTCCATTTAATTGAACTACCCTTTTCTATTTCAAATTTTTTGGTTACAAAATTTTCAAGTGTAAATAAATAATCGCCTGTGCTTAAAATATAATCTCCAAACATATCAAACTTACCTTTTGAGTTAATTTTCATATTTAAATTGCCTGCGCCACGAGCATTAATTACATCGCCCGATTTTTCATCAAAAATTAATTTCACTTCGGCATCGGGTGTGGCTTCTAAATTAAAATCGAGCGAAAAATTAGAAGTGCTTTGTTTTACAATTTTTTTTATCGTATCAACATTTACAAATTTTATAAAATCATTATTTGATATTTCCGATGGCCCATCAAGAGGAATATTAAAATAAGTACCTCCATTTGTTTTCATATTAATTTCCATTTTCATGTCATCAACAAAACCATAAATACCAGCGTTACCAGATGCGAAGGCGGTGCCATAATACGATGGATTATTGGCTTGCGTGGTGTTTAATACCATTAACTTATTGGTATTAATATCAAAGTCAATTCGCATATTTTTAAAATTTTGATGAAATATACGTCCATCAATTGTACCTGTATTGCCCATTTTATCTCGCAACTCAAGTCCTTCAAAATTAATTTGAGTAGGTAGCACATCAATATTTCCTGTAATGTTATATTGGGTGTTTAAAAAATCAACTACAGCTATGCATCTAAATATTTTAAACTTGCCATTAATTTGAGGTTTATCAGGCGTACCTGTAATTTTACCACCCCCATTTATATACCCAATTTTAAAGGTGATAATATCTTGCAAAAATGGCTGCAATATTGATAAATCGAGTGGATGTACGGTAAATGATAAATCTAAATTTTCGGTTTCTTTTTTTGGATAATAAAATCCATCAAACTCAATGTTTTTTAATAAATTTCCATCTAAATCTTTTGAAAAAGCGGTGTGTCCATTAATTGCAACAACATCTTTTTCGGGATTATAATCGCTATTAACTTCGGCATTACCAATAAATTTTTTATTAAAATAAAGTTGATTAAAATTTAAATGACTATTAATAATTTTTTTACCTAACGCACCGTATATAGATGTGTTACCCGTAACTTCGCCATTGATAGATAAATTATTTTGGGCCAATAAATTATTAAACTGATTGAGTTTAAAGTTTTGAATAAACACATCAAATTTATCATTATTGTTTTTAGATAGTTTACCATCAAATGTTATTAACTGATTTTGATTGTAAAAGGTAATAGGTTCAATGTTAACTAAAAAAGCCGTGTCAATAGTTATTGGGTTTGGCTTAATCATTTGCCAAACTGTATCTACAATGGTGCAAGTAATTTTGTTAAACATTAAAGTAGCCTGCGATGAGCCAAACAAAACATTTCCATTTAAATTACCCGAGTTTTCGGGAGTTTTTTTATTATTCCAATCTAAATTAAAGCGCGATAATTTATCGTTTGATACAACATTAAACGTAGGGTTTTTAAACGCAAAACTATCTGACAAATTAATACTTTTTGCTTTATAATTTAAAGTTACACCATTTACCAACGAGTTAACATCAAATTTGTTTTCTTTAAACTTTATGCCTGCGTACTCAATTAAATCGCTATTTGATTTTAAATATAAATAATTAATGGAGGCATCAAAAGCGCCTTCAATTATGGTATTTGGGCTTATCATTAAATCATTAACGAATAACTCTTTAATTATAGTAAAGTTTTTTACCTTAATGGCAATATCAGCTTTATCGCTATAATAGTAGCGTGATGTTGTTTTAATAAATGTTGGAAAATAATTATTTAAATACTGCTTAAATGCATTTGTTAAAGTACTTAATTTATATTTGCCTTGTAGTTGTGCGTTTAAAATATTTGAGGTAAGTTTTACTTTTTTTATTACGTTTTCCTGATCAAGCTCTAAATTAAAACTACTTATTTTATACTCTTTATTATTTGCTTTATAAATAGTGTTATCAAAATTTACTAAACCAGTAAGGTTGTCAACATCATCGCCATTTAAATTAATTAGTATTTGTGACGATACTTTACCGTTTAATTTACTGGTAGAAAAATGCGTTTTATCTAAATCAAAATTATTAATGGTTGATATAAAATCCATTTTAGGAACTTTATAATTTAAATCAACCGTGCCATAAAAATCAAAGTTAGCGTTTGTATCTCGGCTTGCTAAATTGCCTTTAAATATTTTATCTTTTAAAGTGCCATCAACTTTTAATTTATCGTATTTGTAATTGTTAAAAGTAATTGATTGTATTTCGCCATCTAACGTTGTGTTTAAATTTTTTAACGCTACGCCTTTTCCGCTAATTTTTGTTGTAAGCGATAGTGGGCCTAAAATTGAAGCGCTAGGAATTAATTTTGCAATATTAAAATTAGTTGTTATTAATGTTCCGTGATATTCTACTGGTTTTTTAGGATTAGAGTTATTAACTGCAATGTCTGTTTTTACATTACCAATGGCCGTTTTAAAAGTACCGTATGCTACAAAATTATCAATAAATCCATCAAACTTTCCTTTATAATTAACTATGCCAAGCGATGCAACTTCTTTAGGCAATTTAATGTGTGTTGGTTTATTGAAAGGTGGAATGGGAAAATGTTCGAGTTCAGTTTTTGTTGTGGTTAATTTTTTGGCATCTAAGTGTATGTAAGTTTTATTAATATAGGGTAGGCCCGTTAGGTTTATATCGCCATTAAATTGTGTATTTTGCAAATAATTAATATGCAAATTTGTGCCGCTTATATCGTTTACATAACCACGTAATTTGCCCGATATTTTAAAATTTTCTTCAAAGCCATTAATGTCTTCTGCAAAATAAGTAACATCTTTCATACTTAAAAAAGTACTATCTTTTAATGTTGCTTTAACGTACACTTTGTTTATAAAATCATCGTAATCGTTCCAGCTATCAAAATTAAAAGCAAAGTTACCATGCACATAGCTGTTAGGTGTTTTAATGCTCAAACTATCGCATTGCAATAATGTTGGCGATATTTTAATTTTTGAATTTAAATTATTAAGTACAAAACCACATTGCTCGTATGCATTAAAATTAGTTACCTGTGCCCAAACGGTATCTTTATTAAAGCCAAAATCAGAAACAGTACCATTTACCCGCGATGCGTAAATATTACGATAGTTCATGTTTTGGCCAATAGCAAACGTATCTTTTAATAAGCGATACCTAAAATTAACATTGTGTAATATGAGTTTACCGTAAGTAATTTTCCAAGGTAATTTTGTAGTGTCTGTTTTGGTGGTATCATTACTTGTAAAATAATTTGCAATAAATTGGTAATTAAAATCAGGTTCGTTTTTATATTTTAAAAGTTTAATGGTTACGTGTTTTAATTCGGCCTCATCTAAATTTAATTTATGCAACTTAAAATCAAATCCACTCACATTAACTGTAATTAATTTGCCACATAATAAGGTGTCGTTATGCTTATCTGCAATAAAAACATCTTGCAATAAAACATCTTTAACAAAATTAATTTTAAGCTTACCAACTTTAACTTTTGTGCCTAACTCGTTACTTAAGTAATTAGTTGCTAAATGTGCGGCCCATGTTTGAAATTTTTCGGTTTGAAGTGCGGCATATAAAAGAGCGGTTAATGCCACAAATAATAAAACTAAAAACAAAGTTGTTTTTAGTAAGATTCTTGTAATTTTATGCACCACATCCATTGAGGTTAAAAATAATGATAAATACTGAGGATATATTTATTTTAGGCATCGAATCGAGTTGTGACGATACATCGTGTGCTGTTTTAAAAAACACTACAATACTATCAAATGTTATTGCTACACAAACAATACACACGCAATATGGTGGTGTTGTGCCCGAATTAGCAAGTCGTGATCATCAAAAAAACATATTGC
>JAYSUQ010000230.1:0-3219 GCA_043718985.1 Bacteroidota bacterium
ATGTTTTTTTTGAACCCCAAACAACTAAAGCGTTAGTTTATAATTTAATAAAAAAACAGGCTACACTTGTTTGTGGCAACATTCATAAATTTTCGCCAAAAAATGAAGGCATATCAAAGCAAGAAATTTTTTACATGAATTTTGAAAACACTTTAAAACATAACGAAAGCTTAGTATATAATTTTTGTGTAGGAGTTGAGGGTGGTTGTTACGCCATTTTAAAATCGAGTTTTGTTAAAGTACCCGATGGTTTTTTAATGGATGATTTTTTTATTACGCTCGATGTTATTTCTAAAAAAAATAAAGTTTTGTTTGAACCAGAAGCATTGTGTTATGAAGATGTAAACGATGAACCACTTATTGAGTTTAAACGAAAAATCCGCATCTCGTTAGGTAATTTCAGAAACCTAAAATTTTACAAGTATTTATTATTTCCTTTACACAAAGGCTTTGGATTTGCTTTTTTTTCGCACAAAGTGTTGCGATGGTTTAGCCCATTTGCTATTCTATTATCGTTTGTTTTTTGTTTGCTATTAAGTTGTTATCACTCATTTTTTAGCAAACTAGCAATGGCTTATGGCGTATTAATTTTACTACCATTAATAGTAATTGTATTAGCGAAAATTAATTTAAAACTACCAATTGTAAGTACCTTAGGCCATTTTATTTTAATGAATTTTGCTTTACTAATAGGTTATTTTAAGTATTTATTTGCTACTCACGATAGTGCTTGGGAACCACCTAAACGCAATGTTTAAGTAGTGCCTCGTTTCGTTAATTTTCCTTCAAATTATTGTTCCATGTTTTTTATTTCTTTCGAATACAAAAACACAAAAATTAAATCAATGGCAATCATCATAACAGTTGCCGCCATAATTGTGTTGCCTGTAACCATACCGCCACCTACTAATTTCATTTGCTCGCTACCACCAAACACAAAACCAAAGTAAGGTAAAATTTCGGCTATGGCATAAATATAAAATCCCTTTCGTTTTAAATTCCACATTAAAATAACACCAAACAACGATAGTAGATAGTAGCCAATACTTAAATACGGCGTAAGTTTTAAGTAGGCGTTATCTTGCATTGCCAACATGCTATCCTCTAACTGGTTTGCCATTACAGGGTATACTTCTCGTAACTGTTCTACCTGCTGTTGCATAACCTCGGGTTGCATTTGATAAATATTATAAATGCCAGTAAGTATCATTAAACCACACATTATAAACGATAAAACACACAATATTTTTAGGTTTTCTGAACGCTGCGGGTTGTTGTTATTGTTTTCAAATTGTTCGAATGTTGATTCCATTTTTTATATTTTTATAGGTATTAATGTTACGAATTTAGTTTAATCCAAAAATTAAAATTTTCATTTTTATCACCATCTATTTTTAGTTTAATTGTATCAAAATAAGTGGTAGTGTTTTGTATGTTGGTAAGTGTAATTTGTTTTATAATTTGATTGCTTATTACTGTTAATACAATAGTATCATTTTTAAAGTACGTTAGCCATTCGTTTAAATCATTTTTTAATCCAAAATTATTAACCGCCACTATTTCATCTCCTATGCTTAAACCTGCATCCCAACTTGGTGCAAAAGGTGCAATAAGGCTTACTTTTCGTAAATGCCCGTGTTCAACTGTTTTAAATCCAAACATACTTTCTGATAGGTTATTGCTTGGTTGTTTTATAAACTGCCAGCCTAAATAATCAAAACATTGTTGCAATTGAGGTTCGTAATTTTTTGTGCCATATACAAAATTGTCAAAAAAATCGTTTAATAAAACACCACTAACGTTTTCGCATATAGTTAAAATATCCTGTTCGGTATAACCAATTTGTTTTTTTCCAAAATCGTTATACAAAATTCGGCACACATCGCGCAATCCTTTTTTATTTAAGGTGTGTTGCATTATTAAAACATCTAACATAAATGCAATTAAGTTTCCTTCGTCGTAAATAGATGTTTTTCGATAAGGCGCACCTGGCACATAACCATCTAACCAATTATCAAAACTTGAATTTGCAACCGATAAATTAAAACGACCATAATTATGAAAATGTTTTGTTAATCGTTCTTCAAGGGTATTAAAATATTGATTGGTTGTGAATACACCGCTGGTAAATAAAAAAACATCGCCATAATATGTTGTAATTCCTTCGTAAACAAAACCTGTGCGCGCATAATTTTCTTTAGTAAAATCGTATGGTAGCATTTCTTTAGGTCTAATGTATTTTATATTCCACGTATGAAATAATTCGTGACACGATACGCCTAACAAATCTTCATACGTACTTCCATTATTAATGGCATAACCAGGGCCAAGCGCTACAACAGTTGAGTGTTGATGCTCTACTCCGTGGTAATGCCTGTGTGGTAAAATTTGAAATAAATAATGGTATTCGTGCACAGGAAAACTACCCCAAAAATTAAGTTGTGCAGATGTGTATTTTATAAAATCGTTTTTAATTTTTATAAAATCGGGTTTGCATTCGCCCATAAAATGTAGCCAAAATTTAACACCACTTAATTCAAAAAAATCTGATTGTAATTTATCGCTTGCAATAAATGGGCTATCGGCTAACTCATTGTAATTACTTGCCGTTAAGGTTTTATTTGTTACTTGTAGCGATGTTGCGATTTTATAATTATCGGGCACATCAAGTTCAATTGTATGCGCCTCATTCATTTTGGTTGGCACATACATGCATAAATGTACAGGGTTAACGTATAGTTGTGTTGCATCGGCAAAGCAATTACCCGCATTAATTTCGTTAGTAAAATAACTGTAGGTTACTTTAACTTTAGTTGCTCCATTTGTTGTTATTTGCCACAAATCTTTAGTAAGTTTTATAAAACTTAATGGAGTTTCGTTTTCGTCATATGCATCAACACGTTTTATGTTTTTAGCAAAATTTCCTAATTCATATCTTCCTGGTCGCCAAGCTGGTAGTTGTAATTCTAGTGTGTTTGTCGCAATATTATCAATTGTTAAATCTACATAAATGTAATGCGATGCAGGGTTTTTGAGGTATAACTTATAGTGAATCATTAAACAAAATTTTGCTTAAAATTATACAATCAATACCTAAAAACAAACTATATTTACTTTAACCATGAAAACCTTATTTTTAGTTTTATTAGTTTCTTTAAATTGTTTAGCCCAACTAAACGATTCGTTATTGTATGAAATAAATTTAATTGAAAACGATAC